>PLEC01000067.1 GCA_003136935.1 Gammaproteobacteria bacterium | reverse complement strand
TCGACAACGGCAAGCCGATCCGGGAAAGCCGCGACATCGACATTCCGCTGGTGGCGCGGCACTTTTATTATCACGCCGGCTGGGCGCAACTTGTGCCGCAGGAATTCCCAGGCCTGGAGGCGTGCGGGGTCGTCGGCCAGATCATTCCGTGGAATTTCCCACTGCTGATGCTGGCATGGAAGATTGCGCCCGCACTCGCCGCCGGCAACACGGTGGTGCTGAAACCCGCCGAATTCACGCCGCTCACGGCGATCGCTTTCGCGGAGCTGTGCAACGAGGTTGGCCTGCCGCCGGGCGTCGTGAACATCGTCACCGGCGATGGCACCACCGGCGAGGCGCTGGTGGTGCACCGGGGCGTCGACAAAATCGCCTTTACCGGCTCGACGGAAGTCGGGCGGGCGATCCGACGGGCGACCGCGGATTCGCACAAGAAGCTCTCGCTGGAGCTGGGTGGCAAATCGCCTTTCGTGGTGTTCGAGGATGCAGACCTCGATAGCGCCGTGGAGGGCCTGGTCGATGGCATCTGGCTAAACCAGGGTCAGGTGTGCTGCGCGGGCTCGCGCCTTTTGATGCAGGAGAGCATCGCTGCACGCCTGACAGACAAACTAAAGGCGCGCATGGCGAAGTTGCGGGTCGGCTCGCCGCTCGACAAGGCGACCGACATCGGTGCAATCGTCGCCGCCGTGCAGTTGCAGCGCATCGAGGGGCTGGTGGCACAGGGTGTCGCGGAGGGCGCTTCGTGCTGGCAGCCGCAGCTGCCGCTGCCGTCAGGGGGTCTCTACTACCCGCCGACACTGTTCACCAATGTCCATCCGACCTCGGTCATCGCGCAGCAGGAAATTTTTGGACCGGTGCTGGCGGCGATGACCTTCAGGACTCCGGCCGAGGCCGTGGAGCTTGCCAACAACACCGCCTACGGACTTGCCGCCAGTGTGTGGAGCGAGAGTATCAACCTCGCCCTGCAGGTGGCCGCGGGCATCAAGGCGGGGGTGGTGTGGGTGAACAGCACCAACCTGTTCGACGCCGCCTGCGGCTTCGGCGGCTATCGGGAGAGCGGCTTCGGCCGCGAAGGTGGCGGGGAGGGGATGCGGGAGTACCTCGAGCCGGCGTGGTTTCGCAAGGCACCGCTCCTGCGCGGGAGCGCCAGCGAGAGCCGCGATGTAGCGCGCGCACGCGGTGCGAAGCGCGGTCGCGGCGAGGCGCGGCGACCGATCGATCGGACGGTCAAGCAGTACATCGGCGGCAAGCAGGTGCGCCCGGATTCCGGCTACAGCTTCGAATGCCGCAATTCCAGGGGCGTGCTACTGGGTGAGGCGCCGCTCGGTAACCGCAAGGACATCCGCAACGCCGTCGAGGCGGCGCGGCGCGCGCAAATGTGGGGCGCGACCAGCGCCCATAATCGTGCGCAGGTGCTTTATTACGCCGCTGAAAATCTCTCACAGCGCGGCAAGGACATCACGGCGAGACTCGCGCTCGCTGTCGGCAGCAAGCAGGCGGCGGCGGAAGTGAAACTCGGTGTCGAGCGGCTGTTTGCGTATGCCGCCTGGGCTGACAAGTACGAAGGCGTGATCCATTCCCCGCCGGGTCGTAACATCGCCATGGCCATGAATGAGGCGCTGGGCACGGTCGGGGTGATCTGCCCGGAACACGCGCCGCTTCTCGGATTCCTGTCGCTGGTGGCGCCGCTGGTCGCAGCTGGCAACACCGTCGTAGCCGTGCCGTCAGCGCTCTATCCCTTGATTGCCGGCGACCTCTACCAGCTGTTCGACGCGAGCGACGTCCCCGGGGGCGTCATCAACATGGTGAGCGGCCGGCCCGCGGAACTGCTGAAGGTCCTCGCCGAGCATGACGATCTGGATGCGCTGTGGTGCCACGGAAGCCGCGAGCTGTGTGCAACAGCCAAGCGACTCTCGGCGGGGAACCTCAAGCAGACCTGGACCAACGAGGGCCGCGAGATCGACTTTTTCAGCGGGCCCGGCGCCGAGGGCCGCTGGTATCTGGAACACGCGTGCCAGGTGAAAAATATCTGGGTCCCGTACGGGGAGTAGGCTGTTGCGTCGCCTGCTTACGGTGCAGGCCGAAGCGTCTTGCGCATCGGCACGAAGCGGATGGTGAGGCCGTCGGGGAGCGCATGCTCAATCGTCGGGTCCGGGACATATCCGCATTGCCCATAGAGCCGCATACCAGGAAGGGTCGCCATCGTTTCGAGCGCAGAGAATCCGGCCCGCAGCGCGTCCGCTTCGCAGCGCGTGAGAAGGGCGCGCCCGATCCCGTGACGTGCGTGCGCCGGCGCGACGAAGAAAGCCCTGATCCTGGCCGGATCCGATTTCGGGTCGAGCAAGGTCTCGTCTCGCTCGGCACGCGCGTCGCTGCCGAATAGTGTTCGCCGCCGGCTCCAGCCACCGCACGCGACCACCTCCCGTGCGGCCGTTTCGGCGACGAACAATGTCCCATCGCGAATGAGTGCGGTATCGACGCCGAAGGCGCCCTGCAGGGCGGCTTCGATCTGCGCGCGCGTATAGTCCGCGGCTCCGAGCGCGTGTATCGATCGCGCGATCAGCTCATGGATTGCCGGAACATCGTCCAGGGTTGCAGGTCGCAAGGTGTAATCCATAACGATTCCCAACGGTCGCCGGCGCGGCGCTAGTGTGACGGCGTGGGCGCCTTCAGCAAGCCGATCACCAGCCGCTCGAGCTTCGGTACGTCCGCATCGAGGACCACTGTGACCGGCCGTTCGCCCAGGCCCGGACCCTCACCCACTGCCCAGCTGAGCGTATCGCCGTAGCCGGCGGTGAAGCTCGTGTCCACGTCCACGAGAAGACTCTTCGAGCTGGTGATGATCGAGGGGTCAAGCCACACCGCGACGGCGAGCTCGTCCCACATCGGATACGACTGACCGAATTTGCCGAGGTAAGCGTCAAAGGGCGCGTGTCCGGTGGCGACATCGCGGATGAATTCGGGTTTGAAGAAGGTCCTGGTCGTCGGGTCGATCGGCACCTCGGTGATTTTCTTCCACGGCTCGTGCAGCACGATGGTGGCGGCCTCCGGGTCGAAGCGCATGTTGAATTCGCGCCGTGTCGCGTTCACGTACTCAGCCGCAAAGGGATTGTCCGCCGGCATGGGGTTGAAGCTGCCGCCCATGAACACGAGTTCCTTCGCAAGCGAGGCGAACTGCGGGTCGAGACGTGAAGCTAGCGCGAGATTGGTCAGGGGGCCTGCGGCGATGATGGTGACCTGGCCCGGAGACTCGTGCACCTTGCGGATGAGAAAGCTGGCGGCGCTTTCATGCTGCGCCTTGATCTTCGGCTCGCCGGCAGGGGAGGCCGGCACCAGATACGGATCGGCATGGTAGGGCGTGCGGCGCACGGCACCCTCGCTCGGCCAGCTCTCGGTCCAGCAGCCCTTATAAAAGAGTTTCCCGTACAGATCCTCCCAGCGCCTGGTTCTGGTCTGGGTGTTGACCAGCGGGAACACTGCCCCCGGGTACACCGAGACTTCCGTGCGCTGCGCGATCTCAAGCAGCCGCAGCGTGTGGCTCACCTCCTCGTCGCGCCAGCCGTCGCCGCTCGGGATGGTGANNAAGGCATCCTGATCAATGATGACCTTACGCCGCGCCCCAGTGTCAGCACTGGCAGCGAGACAACCGGGGGGCGCACCCAGGGCCATGAGTGTCGCGACGGCGAGCAGCGCGCCGTAAATGCGCGGCCAACGGCAGGCAGTGAACGTCATTTATGGACTCTTCAGGAATCTGTTGCCCGATGCAATGGAGGGCATTGTAACTGGCCCAGAACATAGGTCCGCGACACCGCGCGCTCATCGCCGAGCGTCATGAGGATCAACAGTTTTTCCGCCAGCGTTCGCGCCTGGGCCGTGCGGCGCGCGATCAGGGGAGTTGGCTGCAGGTCCAGAATGATGAAGTCCGCCTCGGACCCAACCGCAAGGCTGCCAACCTCGCTCTCGAGCCCCAGCGCCCGCGCGCCCCCGAGTGTTGCGAGGTAGAAGGCGCGCAGTGCCGGGAGCGATTGCTGCGCGAGCTGCGCGACCTGATAGGCAGCCGCCAGTGTGCGCAGCATGCTGAAGCTGCTGCCGGCGCCCACATCCGTACCCATTGCAAAGCGCATCCCCGCGGCGTCGGCAGCGGAGAGATCAAAGAGCCCGCTGCCGAGCTGCAGATTGGACGTAGGGCAGAACGCGGCCGCGGCTCCGGCTTGCGCCATACGGGCGCGATCGGTGGCATCCAGATGGAGGCAGTGCGCGTACACCGTCCGCTCACGCAGCAGGCCGTAGCGATCGTAGACGTCCAGATAGCTGCGTGCCTGCGGGAAGAGCTGCTTCACCCAGGCGACCTCGGCGTGGTTCTCCGCGAGGTGACTTTGGATGAGGCTCCCGGGAAATTCGCGTGCCAGGCGGCCGGCGCTCTGAAGCTGCGCCTCTGAAGAGGTCACCGCAAAACGCGGTGTGATCGCGTACTTGAGGCGTCCCTTGTCATGCCAGCTCTCGATCAGCTCGCGCGAATCGCGCTCGCCGGAGGCCGCCGTGTCGCGCAGATCCTGCGGGCAGTTGCGATCCATGAGGACCTTGCCGGCGACCATGCGCAGGTTCCTGGCGGCCGCTGCCTGGAAGAACGCCTCGACGGAGCCGCGATGCACGGTGCAGAACACCATGGCGGTGGTCGTGCCATTGCGCAGCAGCTCATCCAGGAAGAACTCCGCAACACTGCGCGCATGCGCGCTGTTCGCAAACACGGCCTCGGTCGGAAACGTGTAGTCCTTAAGCCAGTCGAGCAGCTGCCGGCCACCCGAGGCCATGACGTCGGTCTGGGGATAGTGGATGTGCGCATCGACAAAGCCCGGGATGAGGATGTTGTCTCCGTGGGCGATGATCTCAATGTCCCGCGGCAGCCCGGGAAGCAGCTCGGTCGCCGGACCTAAGGCGGCAACGCGTCCGGCGGCAACGACGAGCAGGCCATCCGCGAAGAACTCGAAGCTCGCAGGATCCGCATGCGCCCCGGGATCGGCGCGAAAATGCAGCATGGCGCCGCGGTGCGCGCGCATTTCAGTCCCAACGGGCATTGTTCATTAGGTTATGCCGCTGACCGCGCGCGGTCCACGTACTTTGAGGCGCTCACCGCGCTGCCGGCGGCCAGCAGCGGTTTCATGCTAGCTTGCCCGTGCCATGCCACCGAGCGAAGCATTCATCCGCGGCATTCCCAAGGCGGAACTGCATCTGCACATCGAGGGGACGCTGGAGCCCGAGATGGTGTTTGATCTGGCGCGCAGGCACGGGCTGCCGTTGCGTTATCCATCGGTGGCGGCGCTGCGCGAGGCATACCACTTCGACAACCTGCAGTCCTTCCTCGATGTCTACTACGCCGCGGCTGCGGTGCTGCGCGATGAGAGCGATTTCCATGCGCTCACGTACGCCTACCTCGAGCGGGCGCACGCCGACGGCGTCGTGCACACGGAAGTTTTCTTCGACCCGCAGACGCATACCGCGCGCGGGGTATCCCTGGAAGCCGTTATTCGCGGGATCCACGCTGCCCTGACGGAGGGACAGGCGCGTCTGGGCATGACCCATCGTCTCATCATGTGTTTTTTGCGGCACCTGAGCGCCGATGAGGCGATGGCGACACTCGAGGCAGCGCTTCCTTTCAAGGACCTGATCGCTGCCGTGGGCCTGGATTCCGCGGAAGCCGGCAATCCGCCGTCAAAATTCGCCGCCGTGTTTGCCCGCGCACGCAGTGAAGGACTGCTCACCGTCGCGCATGCCGGCGAGGAAGGACCGCCTGAATACATTTCTGAGGCCCTGGATGTGCTGCAGGTGCGCCGCGTGGACCACGGCGTGCGCTGCGAAGAGGATGCCAGGCTGGTTGCGCGCCTGGCACGCGAGCGCGTGCCGCTCACCGTATGTCCGCTGTCGAACGTGAAGTTGCGGGTCTTCAGGCGCATGGAGGATCACAACCTCAAGCGCCTCCTGGACCGCGGCCTGTGTGTCACCGTGAACTCGGACGACCCCGCTTACTTCGGGGGTTACGTGGCAGAGAATTATCTGGAGGTTTCCCGGGCCCTCGGCCTGTCACGGGCGGAGGTCACGCAGCTCGCCGCCAACTCCATCGAAGCCTCACTGCTGCCGCAGGCGAGCAAGCGGGAATGGCAGGAGAAAATCCGCGCGTTTGCGGCGCGCGCCGCGGACTGCAGGGCCTACGCGCCATAAAAGCCGGGGCAAAAAAAAGGGGCGGTAGACACCGCCCCTTTTTCGCTGGCCCAATTCATCCAGCCATCGCGCCAACTCGCCTGCGTCCGCTAAGTCGCCTGCGTCTGTGCGCCTTTCTCCACGGGGTCGGCCACCACTTTTTCAAGCATCCTTACACGCATTGGCGAAAGCACAAATTTCGCCAGCACGGCAGCGATGATCGGTAACGCGCCCGCGATCCACAGCACCGGCACCCAACTGCCGGCGGACGCCTTCAACACGTTGGCCAACGGAATGAGCAGCGAAGACGTTCCTTTGGCGGTGTAAAGCAGGCCATTGTTGGTCGCAGCGAACTTCGGGCCGAAGGTATCGCCGCTCGCCGCAGGGAAGAGCGAGAAGATTTCGCCGTAGCCGAGGAAGATCAGCGGCGCGAAGATCAAGAAGCCCGCGGTGCTATGACCGAAACGCATCAGACCCCAGATGGCCAGCCCTTCGACGGCAAACACAAGCACCATGGTGTTTTCGCGGCCGAGAAGGTCCGAAATCCAGCCAGTGAGAGGTCGAGTCAGGCCATTCACGAGCGAATCGATCGACAGAGCCATCGTGAGAAGCGGCAGTGTGGCCCAAAGAACGGTGACCGGGATCTTATCAACCCCGTAATCCTTGGCGATCGGACCAATCTCAGCAGCCGCCATCAACCCGCCGGACGCGACCAGAATCATGCACAGGTAGAGCATCCAGAACACCGGCGTCTTGAGCATTTCGCCCGGACCGATGTTGCGCCGGGTCATGGGGTTCACCGCGCCTTTAACGGCAGCGACAATGGCCGTAAGGGGCGGTCGAATCAAGAACAACGACAACACCACGACCACGATGCCCTGGATCAGCCCGAAGTCGAAGAATGCCTTATCGTAGCCGCCCGCTTTCACCATATTCGCGATAGGAATCACCGTCAGCGCGGCACCGGCGCCGAACCCCGCGGCGGTCAGCCCGGCGGCAAGGCCGCGCTTGTCCGGGAACCACTTGAGGGCATTGCCTACGCAGGTACCGTATACGGCACCGGCGCCGATTCCGCCGACCACGGCGGAGAAATACAGCATCCCCAACGAGGTCGCATAAGAGTTCATGATCCAGGAAAGCCCCGCCAGGATGCCGCCCACCAACACCACCGGGCGAGGGCCGAATTTGTCCATCAGGTAGCCTTCGACCGGAACCAGCCACGTTTCGCAGAGCACGAAAATGGTGAACGCGACCTGGATGGCTGCCTTGGTCCATCCGAACTTATCGTGCATCGGATTCACAAATAGCGTCCAGCCATATTGCAGGTTGGCCACCATCGCCATGCAGATGATTCCTATTACCAACTGCGCCCAACGGTGTTGCAATCCAGTGTGTTGGACGGGTGCGTTAATCTGAGCCGCGTTCATATTGCTGTTCCCCCTAGGACGCCGTGACGCGCACGCTGCGTCGTGAGTGAGTTGGTATAAATTGCTGGCGTCGTAACAAAGTATAAACCTGTTGTCTGCAACGCAGTCATACGGATTTTATTATGCTGAAGATGCAGATTTTATTATGCGCCGCATCATCATCCACTGAGTGAATTCTTCCCGGGTGAGCGCCGGATGGCCCTCTCTAGGGGGCGAAGAAACTCTCGTCGACCGGCTTGTGCGCGAGGATCTCCTCGCGGGTCAGCCCCTGAATCTCGTGCGGGAAGACCAGCCAGGCATTCGTCGCGTGGACGAAATAATCCGGAGTGAGAGCGCTGCGGTTGCGCTCGGGCTTGTAGTACACGGTTGCGATGCGGATCTTGTCGGGGAGATTGCGCTTGCAGCGGCGCGCGAGTTCGGCAATGACCGCCTCCAGGCTCCGTCCGGAATCAAACACGTCATCGATGAGCAGCAGCTCATCCTCATAAGAAAGGTGCGAGACCAGGTAATCCACCGCGTGCACCCGCACCACCTTGGACTGTTTGTCGATGCCGGTGTAGGACGAGGTGCGGATCGCGATGTGATCGGCGTGCACGCCGTGATACTCGAGGGCTTCCTGGACCGCGATACCGATCGGTGCACCGCCGCGCCAGATACCCACGAGGAAGGTGGGCCTGAAGCCGCTGCGCACGATGCGCATGGCGAGTTCGATCGAATCACGCAGCAGTGATTCGGGGGAGATGAAGACTTTCTCGTCAGCCGGTGAGGGGTTCGGAAGCATCACGGGCGTCATTCTGGCACATCCGGCAGCAAGCCCCTGTCGACCAGCGCCGGCGGATGGCGGTGGTGCGTCGCCTGCTCCCAGGCATACGCGTAACCGAGGAGCTCGCCGTCCTGCCAGGGACGTGCAGAGAATTCGAGTCCGAAGGGCAGGCCGCCGGGATATAAGCCGCCGACCACGACGACCGCCGGGACGCCGAGCATGTTGACCCAGCTGGTGGCAGAGTGCGGGCCCTCGCTGACGCGGCCATCCTGCGGCATGGTTTCATCCACGGGGGGCATCTGGATCGCCGGATACACGTAGCCGTCGAGGTGCAGGCGGTCCATGGTCTGAAGGTAGGTTTCAAGTGTCCGTTGCCGCGGCCCGAAATAGTTCGCCTCCGCCTGCGGGTCGCTCTCGATGCTCGCCTGGCGAATACTGATGTCGCCGAACTGCGCATTGAGGGGCTCGGTGCCGATCACCGGCGCTCCCACCGGCATGCCGACGACCCGGGAGTACTCGGCGGTCGAGTGGTACTGGGCGGGGCCGAAATGCTGCAGAAACAGGTCGAAGCCTTCACGCACGTAGGGATAGGTGGCCACCCGGGTCGCGCTCCAGGCGAAGCTCTCGGGCAGGATGGAATCGTCGATAACAACGGTGGCGCCCGCCGCCCGCAGTTCCTCGACAGCCTTCATGAATGCCGCCCGCGTCGCAGGCTGCAGCGCAATGGCCTGCTCGACCGCCTGCTTCACCGCCAGGTTGTCCGGCACCGCTGCCGGCACGCCGTGAAAGGGAATGCCGATGCCCTGCAGAACAAACGCCGGCACGCCAAAGCGCTTGCCCCTGAGCGCGTCCTTGTTCAGATAACGCGTGTAGGGACCGCTCTGCGCCCTGGTGGCGGCTTCGCTGGTGCGTGGGTCCAGCGGGTCGGATCCGGCCATGACCGAGAGCGCAATCGCCGCATCGGTCACGTTGCGGGCAATCGGCCCGGTGTTATCGAGCAGCCAGTCAAGCGGGGCGATCCCGGCGATGCTGACCAGGCCGCGCGTAGGGAAGACGCCGATGACGCCGCTGGTGGCCGATGGCATGCGGATCGAGTTGCCGGTGTCTGTGCCGTTACCCAGCACCGCCATATTGCTCGTCACCGCAGTCACCGTGCCGCCCGAGGATCCACCGGGTGAGAAACGTACGTCGTAGGCATTGCCGGTGCGGCCAAAGGAACTGCTGCGGTTGGTGTCGGAATTGGCGAAGTCCGGCATGTTGGTGTGGCCGAGGATCACGGCTCCTGCGGCACGTAGCTTCGCGACGATCGACGCGTCGCGTGGCGCGATGAGTTCGTGTCCCCTAATCGTGAACCCTGCCCAGCCATCCGTGGTGGGCTCGCCCTGGATGCTCGTGTTGGCCTTGATGACCATGGGCACCCCCCACAACGGGCCGCGCACGCCAGCCGCCGGTTCCTGGTCCTCGCGTGCGGCCGTCGCCAGCGCGGAGGACTCCATCAGCGTCTCGAGCGCCCGGTAGATGCCGTTGTAGCGGTGAATGCGCGCCAGGTGCCATTGCACCACCTGCGTGACCGTGTATTTGCGGGTCGCGTAGTACTGCTGCAGCTGCGGAATCGTGACCTCGAAGAGATCGCGATCCATCTGCGCGGCTGGCGGCGCGACGGGCGTGGCCGGAGAGGTTGCAGTCAGCAACAGCGAGACAAGTCCGGCGAGAACCGACAGGCGGTGGAGCGACTTCGGCATAGCGGCGATTCCCTTAGAAGCGGACCGGCGTGCCGTGCGCCCGCGCTGTGCGTGCGCGCCCCCGCGCGGGCCGTGATCCGCGTAACGGCGGGCGGGCGTACTCGGGAGTATATGGCTTGCTTATGCTAAGGCGCAGGCTTCGCAGTGCCTGGCGAGGAGTGCGCCGGTATGGCTACCTGGCGGTGCCGTTGGCGCGCCCTTCGCGTTCCAGCATCAGACGATTGGTCACCACCTGCCTGACACCGGGAACATCGCGTGCGATTTGCCGCGCACGATAAATCGCGGCGGTACTCCAGACAAAGCCGCTGAGGTCGGTTACACCGTTGTCGACTCGCACGTCTACGTGACGATAGAAATAGGTCGGATCGGCAACTAACGCGGCATAGACGCTGCTGGCGACGGCCTCATCGGCGCCAGCGTTCGCCGGCGATCTTGGGGTGGTAGAGCAGGCGGTCGTCAGCATCGAGGCTGCCGCGAGCACGGCAGCCAGCGCGCCGTCTTTTAACCTGAGCGGCATACTGGGTTCCCTCGGAGTCGTGTTGAACGACTCGCTAACCTGCTATGACCGGCGCAAGCCCGCAGGGTTCAAACCGATTGATTACAGTCCGCAGGGATCTGTCACATCCTGAACGCGAGGGGTCGCGCGCGGGCGAGGCGCGACCGAGTCAGGATCTAGCGTGATACGCCCGAGTCGTCGACGCCGTTACGCTGCAGTTCCAGGTCGTTTACGACCTCCGAGACCCCGTCCACGAGTCCGGCAACGTCTTTCGCCTCGTTGATGTCCGGTGGGTCCCAGACGTAGCCGCTGAGACGCACCACGCCGTTGTCGGCTCGAACGGTAATGTGTTGGGAGTAGAGTTGCTTGTCCGCGCTCAATGCGGTCTGCACGCGCGCGGCGGTCTCCCGGTCGGTCTGCCGCTGAGCGTCGGTCTTGCCGCCCGTTGCACACGCCGCCACAACGCATAAGAGCGCCACTACAGATCCCGCGCACATCACGCGTTTCATGACTGGCGATAAGGCCACTTTCATTTCTCCTCCTTCTTGTTAAGGCGATGATCTATACCACAGCCGGGGCGCGCAGGCCTCAGTCATGATCTTCGCTCGCCGGAATCAGCTCCACTTCGTTGACTACGCGCCGCCTGCCCGCGACCCGGCGGGCAAGCGTCAAGGCACGGCGCAGGTCGCTCAGGTCGACGGCCATTCCCTGGAGCCTCACGACGCCATTTTCCGTCACGACGCTTATGTGATCGGCAAAGACGTACGGGTCATCCTGCAGGACCTGTACCAGTTTCGCGCTGAGTGCCTCGTCCGCTTGTCTGCCCGCGGTGATGACGACTTCCTCCAGGGTCGTCGCACTGCGGCTGCCAATGTCAGCGGCCTGCGCCAGGGCAGCCGGCCGGATGACCCACCCGGCCACTCCCAGCGCCGCCGCCAGGAGTAAGCCGGTTCGGTTCAACCGCCGCTCAGAACTTGAAATTAACCCCCGTCGAGAAGCCGATCGGATGGCAACCGCCCCAGGTCGTGGGTCCGGCGCTGCTGTAATCGATGAACAACGCATGCGTGGCATCGTGACAGTCCGTCTTGATTCCATGGCCGCCCGCGCCGATATCGAAGTGCGCGTTGCCGTCGTTGGCGGTCTCGGCAAAGTCAGCATAGAAGGTAAGCTGCTTGTCGAGCTTATGCCAGTAGGCGAGCGTGTACATGTTCGCCTCATTGTTGCCGACTGTTGTCGGGTTGAAGTTGTGTTGCCCGCCCGGATCACCAACCGTTGCGCCGGCGTGCGCCCAGCCAACCGCGACCCGGTCCGCGCCGCCGTTAAAGTCGTACTCGGCGGACAGCCAGTCGCCGGTGCGCTGGCGCTCGTTCTGGAACTCCATAATCGCGGGAAGGCTGCGATGCATTTCTTCCCACATGCCGGAGATGGTGAGACCGAAGGCGAAGTGGTACTGCGCGCCCAGCTTCATTGCATACTCGTTGGCGACGTCGACAGCAGTATTGTATTCAGGCGAGCCGGCGAGCACCGCCTGGGGATATTCCGCCTGGTAGGCCTGGTAGTCCGCCCAGTCCAGCAGCTGCGCGCTCAGGGCATTGGTGGGGCCCAGGCCGAACACATACTGGTAGTACGGGTTGTTGGCGCCGACGCCGTCGCTGCTGCGATTCACGGCCTGGTGTAGCTCGTAGGCTGCTACGAGATACAGGCCGCCGGTTTCGAACTTCAGGTCGCCGCTGTACGCATTGTTAAAGCCGCCGTCGTCACAATTGATGAACAGATTGCCGCTGCCCGGGCTGTTCGCTCCCGAGCAGTCCGGGGATCCCAACGGCGTGATGTTGTTGTTGGGATCCGGATTCTGGCCCAGGGCGTAGCCGAGATCGAAGCTGAAACCGGACCAGGTGGGCGAGTTGAACTGGATCACGTGATCCATGCGCGTGCCGAACTCGACGCGGTTGTCGCCGCCGGTATTACCCAGGACCACGCTGTAGTTACCCAGCAGGCCGGCGAAGGGATTCAGCCGGTCGGTCGCAGTCTTGTAGGGCATGTACATTTCGCCGAATTTCAACTTGCCCCAGTCGTGGCCCTGAAAGCCGATGTAGGTATCACCGAGTCCGATGGCCCCTACCACGGTATTGGACGACTTGGTCCAGGTGTCGTTCAGGCCCGGTGCGGCCGCCATGTCGATCGAGGTCGACACCTGGTAGATGAAGTCGACATTCGAGGAGCCAATCTGATGCGTGCCCCGATAGCCGACGTTGGAGCCGTTGCTTGACATGGCCGCCAGCCAGCCGACCCGGCCGAAGGGACCCGCTCCGCCGCCCTTGGCGGAACCCGCGACAAACGGGCCTGTGGGGCTCGTGACGCCGGGAGCCAGACTGAACGGATAGGCCACCATACCGTTCATGCCCTTGGTGGTGTAGTCAATGGACACGTCCATGGTGCCGAAGAAGCCCTTCATGAACGTGTTGAACCTCTTATCCGAGGCGGTGACTACCTTGGTCGTTTTCCCCTCCTCCTCCTTCATGCTTTTGAGCTCTTTGCCGAGCGCGTCAATCCGCTCCTGGAGAATGCGCATGCGCGCATTAGTGTCCTGGTCCGTGGACTGTGCAATGGTTTGAGCTGAGTAACTGAAAACGACCAATGTGGCCGCGAGCAACGCGGCCAGGGATCGGAGCATTCTGGTGCCACACATAAAAGAGTCCCCCTTGTTGAGTTAAACCGGAGACCGACTACTTCAAAGAAAACTTCCTGCCGATTTCCTGGACGCCACAGCTGCTTCAGACCGCCGGGATGAGCCCGGCGCCACGCGCCCACTGATACTTCGCACCGAGCACCGCGACCGGAATCTCGGTCGAGTAGGCATAGGCGGGGATGCCGTGCTGATACAGGTACTCCGCGGCTTCCTCGACCTCGACGTCGCCCGCAAGTGAGGCGACCACGGGCTTTACGATTCCTTTGGCCTTCATCTGCTCGACGACCTCCACCATCAGCCGCGCGAACACCATCGGTGGGGTGATGATCGTGTGCCAGTAGCCGAGGATGAGCGCATGGATGCGCGCATCCTCGAGGCCGAGGCGCACGGTGTTCTGATAAGTGGTGGGCGGCTCGCCGCCGGTGATGTCGATCGGGTTGCCCGCGGCGCCGAACGGCGGGATGAACTTGCGAAACGCGGCATCCAGGTCCGGCGGCATCGCCATCAAGGACAACCCGTTGTCCACGCACGCATCCGACAGCAGCACGCCCGAGCCGCCGGCGCCGGTGATGATGACGACGTTATTGCCCTTGGGTGTCGCCAGGAGTGGAATGCCGCGCGCGAAGTCGAGCAGGTCGCGCAGCGAGCGCGCCCGGATGACCCCGGATTGCCGGAACACGTCCTCGTAGATCTTGTCATTGCCGGCGAGCGCGCCGGTGTGCGAGCTGGCGGCACGCGCGCCCATGCTGGTGCGTCCCGCCTTGAGCACGACCACCGGTTTCTTCTTCGAGACCCGTTTCGCGACTTCGGCGAAGGCGCGGCCGTCCTTGAGGTCCTCGAGGTGCTGGCAGATGATCTGGGTGTTCTCATCCTGCTCGAAGAAAGTCAGCAGGTCGTCCTCGTCGATATCCGACTTGTTGCCGAGGCCGACGATGGCGGAGACGCCCATCTTCGCCGAGCGCGAGAAGCCGACGATCGCCATGCCGATGCCGCCGGACTGCGAGGACAGCGCGGTCGTGCCCTTGACGTCATAGGCNNCGCGACCACCTCGTCCTGGCCGGCAACGTTACCGGTCTCGGCAAACCCGGAAGGGATCAGCACCGCACCGGGAATTTTCTTCTCGCCCACCTCAACCAGCGCCTGGGCGACAAACTTGGCGGGAATCGCGAACACCGCGACGTCGATGACACCCGGGACATCCTTGACGCTCTTGTAGGCTTTCTTGCCGAGGATCGACTCGGCGCTGGGGTGGATCGGATAGATCGCGCCCTGGTAGCCGCCGTTGATCAGGTTCTTCATGATCGAGTTGCCGATCTTGCCGCTCTCGGCCGAGGCGCCGACGACCGCGACCGCGTCGGGCTTCATGATGCGGTTCATCTGCCGGACGATGACCTCCTGGCTCGGCCGGTAGCGCGCCACCGGCGGCTTGAAGTCCAGTACCACGCGCACGTCCGCGGCGGTAGCGCTGCTGGGCGTGGCGAACACGGGGTTCAGATCGAGTTCCGAGATTTCCGGGAAGTCCGCCACCAGCTGCGAAACATTCACGATCATGGTCGCCAGCGCCGAGCGGTCGACCGGCTGCGCGCCGCGCACGCCGCGCAGTATCTCCGCGGCCGCGATGCCATCCAGCATCGACAGCGCGTCCGCGCGGCTCGCCGGCGCGAGGCGGAAGGTGATGTCCTTTAAGACCTCGACCAGGATGCCGCCGAGGCCAAAGGCCACGAGTTTGCCGAAGGCCGGATCAGTCACCGCGCCGATGAGCACTTCCTGGCCGCCGCTCAGCATCTGCTGGACCTGCACGCCGTCGATCGTTGCCTTGGCGTCATAACGGCGGGCGTTGGCGACGATGCTGGTGAACGCCTCCTGCGCGGCTTGCGCGCTCTTGACGCCAACCACNNTGGCGGCGAGCGCGGCCGCTTGAGCAGCGGTGGTGGCGACGCCTTCCTTCGGGATGGTGATACCGTAGGCCTCGCAGATTCCTTTGGCTTCCGGCGCGGTCAGCGCGCTGCGACCAGCGGCTTTCGCCTCATCGAGGATCTTGCGGACCGCGGTCTTCTCGTATGCCATGCGCGTTCCTTCAGATGACCTTGCTGGCCTGCAGTGACTTGATGTCCGACTCACTGAGTCCCAGCTCTGCCAGCACTTCCTGCGTATGTTCGCCGAGGAGCGGTGAGCGCGTGACCTCGGTGATGCTGTCGGACAACTTGATGGGATTGCCGACCGTGAGGTACTTGCCGCGCTTGGGGTGATCGACCTCGACAATCGTCCCGGTGGTGCGCAGTGCCGGTTCCGCGGCGATCTCTTCCATCGACAGGATCGGGCCGCAGGGGATGTCGTGCTTGTTGAGCTCGGCCATCGCCTCGAACTTGGTCTTGGTCATGGTCCAGGCTTCGACCGTGGCAAACACCGTCTTCAGATGCGCCAGCCGTGCGTTCGGTGTCGCGTAGTCCGGGTCGGTGATCCATTCTTCCTTGCCGATCACCTTGCAGATGTCCTTCCACACCGGCGCCTGCGCAATGAAGTACAGATAAGCGTTCGGATCGGTCTCCCAGCCCTTGCACTTGATGATCCAGCCCGGCTGCCCGCCACCGGAGGCGTTGCCCGCCCGCGGCACCGCCGAGCCGAACTTGCCGTCCGGATACTGCGGGTATTCCTTCATCACGTGCGTGCGCGCCAGGCGCTGCTGATCGCGCAGCTTCACGCGGCACAGGTTGAGCACACCGTCCTGCATGGCGGCGAGGACTTTCTGCCCGCGTCCGGTGCTCTTGCGCTGGTAGAGCGCACAGACGATGCCGAGCGCCAGATGCAGTCCGGTACCGCTGTCGCCGATCTGGGCACCGGTCACCAGCGGCGGGCCGTCGTCGAAGCCGGTGGTCGAGGCGGCGCCGCCGGCGCATTGCGCGACGTTTTCGTACACCTTGCAGTCTTCGTAAGGTCCGGGCCCGAAGCCCTTGATCGAAGCGACGATCATCTTGGGGTTGAGCGCCTGGATACGCTCCCAGGTGAAGCCCATGCGATCGAGCGCGCCGGGCGCGAAGTTCTCGACCAGCACATCGCAGTGCCTGACGAGCCGCTCGAGCACCGCCTTGCCTTGCGGGTTCTTGGTGTCGAGCGTGATGGAGCGCTTGTTGTGGTTCAGCATGGTGAAGTACAGGCTGTCGACGTCCGGAATGTCACACAGCTGTCCGCGCGTAACGTCACCGGCTCCCGCGCGTTCGACTTTGATCACGTCGGCGCCGAACCACGCCAGCAGTTGCGTGCAGGTCGGGCCCGACTGCACGTGGGTGAAGTCGAGAAT
>PLEC01000167.1:649-65494 GCA_003136935.1 Gammaproteobacteria bacterium | reverse complement strand
CGCTCGCCGCCGGGCACCCACACTGTGCAGATGTGCCAGGCCGAATCCTGCCAGGCCATGGGCGCCGTGGCGCTCGCCGAGCATGCGCGCGCGCGTCTCGGGATCGATTTCCACGAAACCACGGCGAACGGACGCTTCTCCCTCGAACCCATCTATTGTCTCGGTAACTGCGCCTGCTCGCCCGCCGTCATGATCGACGGCAACCTGCACGGCAGAGTAACGCCCGAGCGCTTCGATGCGTTGATTGCCGCGGGCGAGAAGACCAATTGAGCACTGTTGTTTACGTTCCCGGTGATGCGGGTGCCCTGTCCTTAGGCGCCGGGGAGGTCGCGCAGGCGATCCTGACTGAGGCGAAACGGCGTGGCAGCGATGTCACGCTGGTGCGCAACGGGTCGCGTGGAGCCTATTGGCTCGAGCCCCTCGTTGAGGTCGCAACGGCCGCTGGCAGGGTGGCGTATGGCCCGGTGAGCGTCGCCGATGTACCCGGGCTGTTCGCGGCGGATTTCCTCACTGGCGGCGCGCATGCGCTCGCGCTCGGCGTGACTGACTCCATCGACTGGTTCAAGGGCCAGCAGCGCCTCACCTTCGAGCGTGTGGGCGTCGTGGACCCGACCAGCGTTGCTGACTACGTGAAGCACGGGGGCTATCGCGGGCTCAGCCGCGCGCTGTCCATGTCTGGCGCCGACATCGTCCAGGCGATCACGGCCTCAGGACTGCGTGGGCGTGGCGGCGCGGCGTTCCCAACCGGCATCAAGTGGAAGACCGTGCTCGATCAGCGCACCGCGCAGAAGTACATCACCTGCAACGCCGACGAGGGCGACTCGGGTACCTTCGCGGATCGCATGCTGATGGAGGGCGATCCGCTGTCGCTCATCGAAGGCATGACCATCGCCGGCATCGCAGTCGGTGCCACCCAGGGCTACATCTATCTGCGCGCCGAGTACCCGCACGCGCAGCGCGCGCTGCGCACCGCGATCGCATCCGCAACCCAGGCGCGCTATCTCGGCAACGATGTCGCCGGCAGCGGCAAGCGCTTCGACCTCGAAGTGCGCCTCGGCGCCGGCGCCTACATCTGCGGTGAAGAGACCTCCATGCTCGAGAGTCTCGAGGGCAAGCGCGGCGAAGTGCGTGTGCGGCCGCCGTTGCCTGCGATCAAGGGCCTGTTCGGACAGCCGACGATCGTCAACAACGTCATCACCCTCGGCAGCGTACCGTGGATCCTCGATCACGGAGCTGAGGCTTATGCGAATTTCGGCACCGGGAAGTCCCGCGGCACGCTGCCGATACAGCTCGCCGGCAACATCCGTCGTGGCGGACTCATCGAGAGGGCGTTCGGACTTACGCTGCACGAGTTGCTGTACGACTACGGCGGTGGCGCGGCCACCGGCCGCCCGATCCGCACGGTGCAGGTGGGCGGACCGCTCGGGGCCTATATCCCGGCGTCGCAGTTTGATACCGCGGTGGACTATGAGGCCTTAAGCGGCATCGGCGCCCTGCTTGGACATGGCGGCATCGTGGTATTTGACGACTCGGTCGACATGGCGCGCATGGCGCGTTATGCCATGGAATTCTGTGCGATCGAATCGTGCGGCAAGTGCACGCCCTGCCGGATCGGTTCGACGCGCGGCGTGGAAGTGATCGAGCGCATCATCCAGGGGATCGATGCGGAGCGGAACGTGCAGCTGCTCGAGGAGCTGTGCGACACCATGGTGCAGGGTTCACTGTGCGGCCTGGGCGGCATGGCGCCGTTCCCCGTACAGAGTGCACTGAAGTATTTCCGGGAAGATTTCCGCGCGCGGGCGAAGTAGCGCGAGCCGAGGGACAAGCATGTTTTCCATTGACTACAAAGATCTTGGTACGCCGGCCCCGGTTATTTCGCGGGATGCGTATGGTGCGAATGCCAATGGCGCGCATGCGAACGGTGCAGCCGCCGCGGCCAGCGTAACGGTCGAGATTGATGGGCACCCGATCACGGTGCCCGATGGCACCTCCATCATGCGCGCCGCGGCACTGGCCGGCGTCAGCGTGCCGAAGCTGTGTGCGACCGACACGCTCAAGGCGTTCGGTTCGTGCCGCCTGTGCCTGGTGGAAATCGAGGGTCGCAAGGGCTATCCGGCCTCGTGCACCACCACGGTCGCCGCGGGCATGAAGATCCGCACGCAGTCGCAGAAGCTGCAGCAGTTGCGCCGCAGTGTGATGGAGCTGTATCTCTCCGACTATCCGCTCGAGCGCGAGCCGAGTGAGGCAGAGGCGCGGACGGAACTGCGCGCCATGGCGCACAAGCTCGGAGTCAACTCGACTCCGTACGCCAACGGCAAGCGCCATCTCGGCCAGCCCAAGGACGAGAGCAATCCGTATTTCACCTTCGACCCGGATTCGTGCATCGTGTGCTCGCGTTGCGTGCGCGCGTGCGACGAAGTGCAGGGGACGTTTGCGCTGACCATCCAGGGCCGCGGCTTCGAGTCGAAAGTGTCGGCGAGTGAGGACCAGTCGTTCCTCGAGTCCGAGTGCGTCTCCTGCGGCGCCTGTGTCGAGGCCTGTCCGACCGCGGCGCTCACCGAGAAGTCGATCATCGGGCTCGGCCAGCCGGAGCGCGCCGTCACCACCACCTGCGCCTACTGCGGTGTGGGCTGCAGCCTCAACGCCGAGCTGCGCGGTGAGGGCGCGGATGTGGAAGTGGTGCGCATGGCGCCTGATCGGCACGGCGACGCCAACCACGGCCATGCCTGTGTGAAAGGGCGCTTCGCCTGGGGTTATGCCACGCACGCCGATCGGGTCCTGAAGCCCATGATCCGCAAGCACATCCACGATGACTGGCGCGAGGTTTCCTGGGAGGAGGCGATCGCCTACGGCGCGAGCGAGCTGCGCCGCATCCAGGCGAAGTACGGCCGCGATTCCATCGGCGGCATCACCTCATCGCGCTGCACCAACGAGGAAACCTTCCTGGTGCAGAAGCTGGTGCGGGCCGCCTTTGGCACCAACAACGTTGATACCTGCGCGCGCGTGTGCCATTCACCCACCGGCTACGGGCTGAAGAATACTCTCGGGGAGTCCGCCGGCACGCAGGCTTTTGATTCGGTGATGCAGGCCGATCTTATTTTTATCATCGGCGCGAATCCCACCGACGGGCACCCGGTGTTTGCGTCGCAGCTGAAACGGCGTCTGCGCCAGGGCGCCAAGCTCATCATCGCCGATCCGCGCGAGATCGGGCTGGTGCGCGCGCCGCACGTCGCGGCGGATATTCACCTGCCGCTGAAGCCCGGCACCAACGTCGCGCTCCTGAACGCGCTGGCGCATGTCGTCGTGACCGAAGGGCTCACCAAAGACGCCTACGTGGCCGCGCGCTGCGAGGCGGACTCGTACGCCAAGTGGAAAGCGTTCGTCGCCGAGGCGCGTAATTCCCCGGAAGCCTCCGAAGGCATCACCGGCGTGCCCGCCGCCAACGTGCGGCGCGCGGCACGCCTGTACGCGGGCGCCGGCAACAGCGCCATCTACTACGGCCTGGGCGTCACCGAGCACAGCCAGGGCACCACCGCCGTCATGGGCATCGCCAATCTCGCCATGGCCACCGGCAACCTCGGCCGTGAAGGCGTGGGCGTGAGCCCGCTGCGCGGCCAGAACAACGTGCAGGGCTCCTGCGACATGGGCTCCTTCCCGCACGAATACACTGCCTACCGGCACGTGTCGGACCCGCTGGTGCGCAAGTCGTTCGAGGATGCGTGGGGCGTGCCGCTGCAGAGCGAGCCGGGCCTGCGCATTCCCAACATGTTCGAAGCGGCGCTCGACGGCACCTTCCGCGGCATATACGTGCAGGGCGAGGATTTCGTGCAGTCCGATCCCAACACGCATCATGTGAGCGCCGCAATGGCGTCCATGGAGTGCGTCATCGTGCAGGACCTGTTCCTCAACGAGACCGCCAAGTTCGCACACGTGTTCCTGCCCGGCTCATCGTTCCTCGAGAAGGACGGTACCTTCACCAACGCCGAGCGGCGCGTGTCACGGGTGCGCAAGGTCATGGAACCCCTCGCGGGCTACCAGGACTGGCAGGTGACGGAGCTGCTTTCCAACGCGCTTGGCTACCCGATGCACTACAACCACCCCTCGGAGATCATGGAAGAGATCGCGCGTCTGACGCCGACTTTCTCAGCGCTCACCTATGAGAAGCTTGATCGTCTGGGAAGCATCCAGTGGCCGTGCACGGATGCGGCTCCCGAGGGCACTCCGACCATGCACATCGATCAGTTCGTGCGCGGCAAGGGCAAGTTCTGGCAGACGGAGTACGTGCCCACGAGCGAAAAGGTGAATGGTCGCTTCCCGCTGATCCTGACCACGGGTCGCATCCTGAGCCAGTACAACGTCGGCGCGCAGACGCGCCGTACCGGCAACGTGGTGTGGCACGCCGAGGACGTGCTGGAGATCCACCCGCATGACGCCGAAGTGCGTGGCATCAGCGACGGCGACTGGGTGGGACTCACCAGCCGCGCCGGCGATACCGTGCTGCGCGCCAAGGTTTCCACCAAGATTGCCCCCGGGGTGGTGTACACGACCTTCCACTTCCCGGAGACCAATGCCAACGTGGTCACCACGGAAAACTCCGACTGGGCAACCAACTGTCCGGAGTACAAGGTCACCGCGGTCGAAGTGGTGCTGGTCAACCAGAAGGACGCGTGGAGCAAGCGCGCGCAGGCCGAGCGTGCCCTCACCCGACCCACGCGCTACGCGAAGCACGATCCGACACCCGCCTGAGGCGTGGGGCGTCATTGAGCGCGCACGCAGTTGACGTACCGGACGCTGTCAGTGCGACGCTGGATGTCGAGCGCTGGACGCGCGGCGCCATCACGCATGCCACCGACCAGATTGCCGAGGAGATGCCGGTCGCGCTCGTCTACCACGAGGTGCCGCACGTGGTGATGCTGGCGACGCCGGCGGATCTGGAGGACTACGCGATTGGATTCACCCTGAGCGAGGGGCTCGTCGCGCGCGCGGATGAGATCCGCGGTGTGGAAGTCATCCAGGGTGCGGCGTCCGCGGACGTCAAGATCACGGTTGCCTGGGAGCGCTTCACGCAGCTGGTGCAGCGGCGCCGCAATCTTGCCGGCAGAACCGGCTGTGGGCTGTGCGGGGCGGAAACCGCCGCCGACGCGATTCGTGACTGCGGGCCGGTCCCGGCGGGGGTGAGCGTCACGGCTGCCGAACTGCACGCCGCCATCGCGCAGCTGGCGGGTCGACAGCCCATCAACGCCCGCACCGGCAGCGTGCACGCCGCGGCCTGGGTGGTGCCGGGCGCCGGNNACGCAGATTTTTCCGCGGGCTACATGCTCATCACCAGCCGCGCGAGCTACGAGATGGTGCAGAAGTGCGCAACCCTCGGCATCTCGCTGCTGGTGGCGCTGTCGGCGCCAACGGCCTTCGCCGTACGGCTGGCGCGCCACAGCGGGCTCACTCTGGTGGCGTTCGCGCGCGCCGACCAGCACGTGGTATACGCCAACCCACAGCGGCTGAAATAATGCGCCTCAGCGACCCCCGGGCTCACAGACAAATATGAACATAGATCTGCTCGTCAAGATGACCAACGAAATCGGCGCGTTCTTTGCCGGCACGACGGATACCCAGGCCGCGTCGGCGGAAGTTGCCAGACACCTCAATCGTTACTGGGAACCGCGCATGCGCGCGCAGATGTTGAGCTACTTCGAGCAACGCCAGGGCGCGGGCCTGACCGAGATCGCGAAGGGGGGCGTCGCGCTCATGTACGCCGCCAGCAAGGCAAGCCCGGCTGCCAGCGCGCCTGCGGCAGGCGCCAAGGGATGACATCGGGCTCACGGCCCGGGCGGGCGCTGATCTGTGGATCCATGGCATACGACACCATCATGGTGTTTGGCGACCGCTTTGCGAATCACATCCTGCCGGACAAGATCCATCTCCTGAACGTGTCATTTCTCGTGCCGCAGCTGCGGCGCGAGTACGGCGGCTGCGCCGGCAACATCGCCTACAACCTGCAGCTGCTGGGGGATGTGGGCTGCCCCATGGCCACCGTCGGACGGGACTTCGGCCCTTATAAGGAATGGATGGCGCAGAGCGGCGTGCCGGCCGACTACATCAGGGTGGTCGGATCGGAGTTCACGGCGCAGGCGTTCATCACCACCGACCTCGATCACAACCAGATCACGGCGTTTCATCCAGGGGCGATGCAGCGCTCGGAGGAGAATCGTGTCGGCGACGCGCGCGATATTGCCATTGGCATCGTGTCGCCGGCGGGGCGCGAGGGCATGGTCCAGCACGCCGCGCAGTTCGCCGCCGCGGGCATTCCTTTCATCTTCGATCCCGGCCAGCAGCTGCCGATGTTCAGCGCCGAGGAGCTCGCACGTTTCGTGTCGCAGGCCGCCTGGGTGACGGTGAACGAATACGAATGGCAGGTGGTGCAACAGCGCACCGGCTGGAACGAGCACGAGCTCGCGCAGCGCGTGCGGGCGCTCATTGTGACGCGCGGCGCGGCGGGCTCCTCCATCCATACGCCTGACGGCGAGCTCATCATTGCGGCCGCCCCGGTGCGCGCGGTGGTGGACCCTACCGGCTGCGGCGATGCGTATCGCGCCGGCCTCATCCACGGCCTGCTGCGCGGTCTGGACTGGCCCGCCACCGGACGTATTGCCTCGCTCATGGGCGCAATTAAGATCGAGTCGCGCGGCACCCAGAATCATCGCTTTACGCGCGCCGAGTTCGACGCGCGCCTCGCGGCGGCTTTTGGATAGTCTTACCGCGTGCGGTGCGCCGCGGGTCGATTAAGGGGTTAAGTAATGGCCGCCACCGTATGGGCGGCTTCCTGCCGGGTAGGCTAAAATGGGCGTCTTTGGCATCTCAGGCACGAGCGGAACGACATACATGGCGCACGACTATCTCTTCACCTCCGAATCCGTTTCCGAGGGCCATCCGGACAAGGTGGCCGACCAGATATCGGATGTGGTGCTGGACGCGATCCTCAGGGAGGATGCGCGCGGCCGGGTTGCGTGCGAGACGCTCGTCAAGACGGGTGTGGTGATCGTCGCCGGCGAGGTCACCACCACGGCGTGGGTGGACGTCGAAGCGCTGGTGCGCAAGACCGTGCTCGACATCGGCTACAACTCCTCGGACATGGGCTTCGACGGCGGCAGCTGCGGCGTGCTCAACATCATCGGCAAGCAGTCTCCGGACATCGCCCAGGGCGTGGACCGCAAGGACGAGCGGCGCCAGGGCGCCGGGGACCAGGGCCTGATGTTCGGCTACGCGACCAATGAGACCGACGTGCTGATGCCGGCGCCGATCACACTTGCTCATCGGCTGGTGAAGCGCCAGGCGCAGGTGCGCAAGTCCGGCAAGCTCCCCTGGCTGCGGCCGGATGCGAAGAGTCAGGTCACGCTGCGCTACGAGGATCACAAGCCCGTGGGGCTCGAGGCAGTGGTGCTGTCCACGCAGCACAGCCCGGACGTATCGACGAAGGTGCTGCGCGAAGCGGTGATGGAGGAAATCTTAAAGCCCATCCTGCCGGCCAAATGGGTCGACAAGCGCACCAAGTACCACATCAACCCCACCGGGCGTTTCGTGATCGGCGGGCCGGTCGGCGACTGCGGGCTCACGGGCCGCAAGATCATCGTCGACACCTACGGCGGCTACGCCCGTCACGGAGGAGGTGCGTTCTCGGGTAAGGATCCTTCCAAGGTCGACCGTTCCGCCGCCTATGCGGCGCGCTACGTCGCCAAGAACATCGTCGCCGCAGGACTTGCCGAGCGCTGCGAGGTGCAGGTGTCCTACGCGATCGGCGTGGCCGAGCCCACTTCCATCATGGTGGAGACCTTCGGTACGAGCCGGCTGTCGCGCGAGCGACTGACGCAGATCGTGCGCAAGCACTTCGACCTGACTCCTTACGGGCTGCGCGAAATGCTCGACCTCGTGCGGCCCATCTACCAGAAGACCGCCACCTACGGGCACTTCGGGCGCAACGAGCCGGAATTCACCTGGGAGCGCACTGATCTGGCGCAGATGCTGGCCGCGGAGGCCAAGGGGATGCGCGCCGCCTGAGGAAAGATGACAGCCGCATCGCGGCAAACACGCTGGCTGAGGAGCGTTGCGACGGGCCGGGCACCACGTGCTGCGGTTCGCCAGGCTCAGCGGGTCGTGTCATCCATTACGGCGCTCACTCTGACATTTCGGAGTATCGAGTATGAACGCCACACTGAAAGCCACTGCCAGCACCGCCGACTTCAAGGTCGCGGATCTCGCGCTCGCCGACTGGGGACGCAAGGAGATCGCGATCGCCGAGACCGAGATGCCCGGTCTCATGGCAATCCGCGACGAGTACGCACGCACCCAGCCCCTCAAGGGCGCGCGCATTTCCGGCTCGCTGCACATGACCATCCAGACCGCCGTGCTNNCCCAGGACCACGCCGCCGCCGCCATCGCCGCGCGCGGCACGGCGGTGTTTGCCTGGAAGGGCGAGTCGCTGAGCGATTACTGGGACTACACGCACCGCATCTTCGAGTGGGCGGATGGTGGCTACTCCAACATGATCCTCGACGACGGCGGGGACGCCACCTTGCTCCTGCACCTGGGGGTGCGGGCCGAGAGCGATGCGGGTGTCATCGGCAAACCTTCGAGCGATGAGGAGGCGGCGTTGTTCGCCTCCATCCGCGCCCGGCTCAAGGCAGATCCCAAGTGGTATTCGGCGCGCATCGGACACGTGCGCGGCGTCACCGAGGAAACCACCACCGGGGTAAAGCGGCTTTACCAGATGGCGAAGGAGGGCAAGCTGGCCTTTGCCGCGATCAACGTCAACGACTCGGTGACCAAGAGCAAGTTCGACAACCTGTACGGTTGCCGTGAATCGCTGGTGGATGCGATCAAGCGTGCCACCGACGTCATGATCGCCGGCAAGGTCGCCGTGGTATGTGGTTATGGTGACGTCGGCAAGGGCTGCGGCCAGGCGCTGCGCGCGCTCTCCGCGCAGGTGTGGGTCACCGAGGTTGATCCGATCTGCGCGCTGCAGGCGGCAATGGAAGGTTACCGCGTCGTCACCATGGAATACGCGGCCGACAAGGCCGACATTTTCGTCACCGCCACCGGCAACTTCCACGTCATCGGCCACGAGCACATGAGCCGCATGAAGCACAACGCGATCGTGTGCAACATCGGCCACTTCGACAACGAAATCGATGTCGCGAGCCTCAAGCAATACAAGTGGGAGAACATCAAGCCCCAGGTGGATCACGTGATCCTGCCGGACGGGCGGCGGCTGATCCTGCTGGCGGAAGGGCGTCTCGTGAACCTCGGCTGCGGTACCGGCCATCCGAGTTATGTGATGAGTTCGAGTTTCGCGAACCAGACGATCGCGCAGGTGGAGCTGTTCACACAGACCGCGAAGTACCGGGTCGGCGTGTACGTGCTGCCAAAACACCTGGATGAGAAGGTGGCCCGGCTGCAGTTGAAGACGCTCAATGTCGAGCTTTCGCAACTCACCGACACCCAGGCGCGCTACATCGGGGTGGATAAGGCCGGCCCCTACAAGCCGGATCACTACCGCTACTGATGGGCGACCGTTCCAGGGCTTCGGGCGCCGCCACCGGGGATACCGGGGCGGCGCCGCTGCGCGCCACTGGCGGCGCGATCCTCCTTGACGGCAAGGCGCTCGCCGCTAAGGTGCGCGCCGGGGTTGCGCTGCGGGCGGCCCGTTTCACCACCAGGGCCGGCCGTCCGCCCGGCCTTGCGGTCGTGCGGGTGGGGGAGGACCCGGCCTCCGCCGTCTACGTACGCAACAAGCTTAAGGCTTCACGGGAGGCGGGCATCGCCTCGTTCGCGCACGATCTGCCGGCGAGTGTGAGCGAAGCGCAGCTGCTGGCGCTCATCGGCGAACTTAACCGTGACGCGCGGGTGGACGGCATCCTCGTGCAGCTGCCGGTGCCTGCCGGTGTCGATGCCAACCGCGTCATGGACGCCGTGGATCCGGCGAAGGACGTAGATGGATTTCACCCGGCTAACACCGGCCTCCTGGCACAGAAGCGCCCACGGTTGCGGCCGTGCACGCCCTACGGGGTGATTCGCCTTGCGCAGGAGTACGGCATTGCACTGCCAGGCATGCGGGCAACCGTCGTGGGTGCCTCCAATATCGTCGGGCGGCCGATGGCGCTGGAGTTGCTGCTCGCCCGCGCCACCGTCACGGTGTGTCACACCGGAACGCGCGATCTTAAGAGTGAGGTAGAACGTGCGGAACTCGTGGTGGCCGCGGTCGGCAAGGCGGGATTCATCCCCGGGGACTGGATCCGTCCCGGGGCCGCGGTCTTTGACGTGGGGATCAACCGCACGCCATCCGGAAAGCTTGTCGGCGACGTCGATTTCGAGCCCGCCGCGCGGCGCGCCGGCTGGATCACCCCGGTCCCGGGCGGAATCGGTCCCATGACCATCGCGATGCTGCTCACTAACACAGTGGAAGCCGCCGAAGCGAAGCACGCACCGCGGGCGGATCTGCCGCCTTGAGCGGGAATAAAATCGGCACCCGGCGAGTCTTCCATAGAGCTAAGGGCGGCGCCGCGTGAGGGTTGTGTCGGTTTTCCCCAATGGATGACAAACGCGGTCGTTTCGAGGCGCAGGTGATGCCACACCTGGACGCCGCGCACCGCTTTGCGCGCTGGCTGTCGCGCTCGCCTGGCGAGGCGGATGACATCGTGCAGGAGGCATTCCTGCGCGCTTTCCGTGGTTTTGACGCACTGCGCGGCTCCGACGCAAAAGGATGGCTCCTCGCGATCGTGCGAAATTGCCATGCGAGCGCCTTCAGGCAGGAGCAACGCCGTGCCCAGGTGCCGCTGCCGGACAGTGACGACGTGCAGTTGGAGTGCGCCACCAGTGACGCGGCTGCGGATCCGCAAAGTGTCTCGATCGAGCGCGACGATCAGCGCTGCCTCGAGCGGCTGATCGCGGGGCTTTCCGAGGAACATCGCGAGGTATTGCTGCTGCGCGAGATGGAGGAGATGAGTTACCGGGAGATTGCGGCGGTGACGCAGCTGCCCATCGGCACCGTGATGTCGCGGCTGGCGCGCGCCCGCGTGGCGCTGAAGCTGCAGTGGCTGCAGGAATCCGCAGGAGAACCGCATGCCGTGCGCTGAAGGCTCTCGTGTACAGGCCTATTTCGACGCTGAGGTCGACGCCGTTGCCGCCGCGGACATCGAGCGACATACCGCCGGCTGCCCCGAGTGTCGCGCACTGCTGGAGGATCTGGAGGCAACGCGTACCCTGATTCGACGCGAGGCGCACTACGGCCACGCTCCGCCTTTGCTGCGCGAGCGCATCACCCGCATGCTCGATCAGGAGACAGCCTCGCCACTGCAGCGGCAGGATCGCCCACGGCTGCCGGCCTGGCGCACGCGACCCTTCTGGTTCGGCGCCCTCGGCGGGATAGGGGCCGCGGTTGCGGCCACGACCGCCTTCTTTCTCCTGTTCGCCACCGTCCCCGATGCGTTCCTTGATGAAGTCGTCGCCGCCCACGTGCGCTCGCTGATGCCCGCGCACCTGACCGACGTTGTGTCCACCGATCAGCACACGGTGAAGCCGTGGTTTGCAGGCCACGCCGATGTCTCGCCAGTGGTTGCCGACTTCACCCCGCAGGGCTATCGGCTGGTGGGTGGGCGAGCCGACTACATCGACGGCAGACGGGTGGCCGTGGTCGTTTACCAGCACGGTCCTCACATCATCAACGTATTCACCTGGGCGAGCCGACACGGCTCCGCACGCGTCACCACCCGCAACGGCTACCACGTCGTCTTCTGGGGGGCGGGGAACCTGGAGTACTGCGCCGTTTCCGATGCCGGGTGGCAAGAGCTGCAGGGCCTGGTGGGTTTGTTGCGCGCGCTCGACGCGCGCGACGCGCGCGAATAAACGCGCCGATCTGATGACCGCGTGTCGTGGTTGTCGTATTTCGCCGACGCCAGCGCCAGCAACCCGCGCCGTGTCCCGGTCGCAACGCGGTTGCGGTGTTGGTGTTGACCGTCTGTGCACCGCCGGTGCGCATTTCCAACATGTTACAGATCGTTTGTCGGCTGGGATTTCAGCCGGGCATGGGTGTATCATTTCCAACCCGCCCTGCAGCTGGGCAATCCTTCCGGAGTATCGAGTAATGGCAAAGCGTCCCCCCAATGATGGCGCGTCGTGGAGCGCGCGCGAACTGAAGACCCTCAAGGCACTCGCGAAGTCGGGAACGGCGACCGGTCAGGTTGCGAAGAAGCTCGGGCGTACTGCGGCTGCGGTGCAGCAGAAGGCCATGCGCTCTGGAATCTCTTTCCGGGCAGCGAAGCGCTCCGGAGCGCGGAGAAAGAAGTAACCGCATCTGGTTTTAAGAGCCCGGGCGCCCGCCCGTCGGGCGGCGTCCGGCTCGTATTCCCGCCACGCCCACGTTTATTTCCTGCGACCGGTTACATGCGAATCGCGCCCCTCGCGGCGGCGCTCACTTTGTGCGCGTGTGACGTGCAGGTGCAGGACACCACACCGTCCTCCTACACTGCCGATGGCATCGGCATGTACGTGGTCAGCGCGCGCGTGCGCGCCGATTCACTGGTGACACCAGGCTCGGTGGTACTTTTTTCGGTCGGTGACGGCAAGAACCGCCCGCTCACTCCAAACCCTGGTTTTTCCGAATACCGCGGCCTGTATTCGGTTCGCTGTCGCGATACCTTTCCGGTGCAGCTGCTCGCGGCGTGGCGCCTGCAGGGCTTAAGGAGCGCGCATAAGCTGCTGCCTGCGGTCCAGCCACGGCAGATCCGACTGCTGGAGCCCGCGCAGCCACGCGAGGCGAGGTTCGACGCCTCGGGCCGGCCCCCTAAGGGCGGTTGGCAGGGCAGCGTGCCGTTCAGATTTATCACCGTGCCGCTAGCGCGCATCACCGCTGCCCACGTTGAACCGGCGAGCGGCTCGCCGGCTGATGTCGCCGCGGCGCGCGCGATCTCGATTGTCAGCGCGCTGCCCCTGGAAGCCGATTGTGGCGCGTCCGTGGGACTGCGGCTGGCCAGCAGCGACCCGCGTGCGCACGGGACGCTGGTGATCGACACCGACCACCCGGGCCTGCCGCGCTGGCAGACGCGCGTGGAGTTTGTGTCCCAGTGAGGCAGCCGCACCGCGCGGTGCGGCGGCGCGACTAGGCCGCCGGCGGCGGCTGGCGCTCGACCTTCGGCAGACGCTCGTCGAAGCACGCCCAGGCTGGTGCCATGGATGTCCAAATGGTCATCGCGGGGCGCGCAAGCCCGGGATCATCAAGGGTTCCGGCGCGCACGAACAGCAGGTGCGGTCGCGCTTCGGAAGCGCTGAAAAGGTGTGTGCCGCAGTTGCCACAGAAGCGCCGCTGCGCCACGTTGCCGCTGTCAGCCGTCAACTGGTAGTCGCGTAACTCACCGCTCACCGTGACCGCAGCGCTCGGGAAGCAGGTGTTCACCGTGCCGCTGCCTGCGCCGATGTACTGGCACACCCGGCACCAGCACACGCGGGTAACGACAGGCTCGGCGTTGATGACGTAACGGACCGCCTTGCACAGGCAGCCACCGGTGATATTCATCGCCGGATCATAGCGGAAGGGAAGCGCACCGGCTGCGCGGGCTCAAATCCGTGCGTACTTAAAAAAGTGCCCGTCCTTTAATTGCTGGGCCGCTCGGGAGCACGTCAGCCGGTGCGTGAGTGAGTATCTGCCCGCGGACCTGAACGCGCGGTGAATGCTGTTCAGTTTCGCAGTCGCGCGCGCAGCGCCGCGATCTCGTGTCGCGGCAGTCCCAGTCTTTCGAGGTAGGCGCGTACCCCTCCGGCGTTGGAGAGGAACCTCAGCATGTTGTGCGCGCCGGCTTCCGGACAGCGAATGGCCTCCAGAATCCGCGCCGGGTCGGCCTCCGCGTAGCGTTTCAGGTAGCCCTCGCGCAGGTTCTCACTGCTCATTGCGTAGTCACGCGCGATCGCCTCGGGAGTTACGTCGGCGAGCGCGAGCAGCAGCGCGGCGATAAGGCCGGTGCGGTCCTTGCCGGCGATACAGTGAAACAGCAGCGGACCGGGCGCAGCGGCGGCGATGACGTGCAGGACCTGTTTCAGTTCCAGCCTCGCCCGCTCGAGCACCACACACTTCCACAGCTCCTTCTCGACATCGCCGCTGCGCAGGCGCCATTCGTCTTCGGTGTGTGTCAGCAGCGACACGCGCTCATATCGCACCTGGGGCAGCACCCGTGGCACGGGACTCGGGTGCTGCGCCGCTTCTTCAGGCCAGCGCAGATCGAGCACGGTTGCGACGCCGTAGTCGCGCAGCGCGCTGAGGCCCTCGGCAGTGAGCTGCGCCAGGTCATCCGCGCGCAGCAGCGAGCGGGCGCGTGTGTGACCGCCGTCCAGCGTCGGCAGGCCGCCCAGATCGCGTGCGTTGAGGAGCTCCGGGAACCGAAGGCGGCGCTGCGGCTCGTCCATCCGGTCTAGGCCGGGCGCTGCTGGCTGAGCGCAACCCCGGTGAGAATCAACGCGCCGGCGACCGCCATGGTCAGCGTCGGTGGTTCACCGAGGATGAGCCAGGCCCAGATCACCCCGAAAAACGGAATGAGATAGGTGACGGTGGAGGCTCGCATGGCGCCGATGCGCGCAATCAGCCGGTAATAGGAGACGAACGCGATGCCGGTGCACAGCACGCCCAGGAGCGCCGCACTTCCCCAGGAAGCAGCTGCCACGGGGTGCCGTGGCCAGGTGTAAACCGCCAGCGGTGCGAGCAGGAGCGCCGCGACGGCCAGCGCCGCGGCCGCCACCGCCACTGGCGGATAGGAGGTGAGATAGCGGCGCACGAGATTGATGCCAACACCGTACAGCAGCGCCGCCACCGTACCTGCCAGCGCCGCCGACCAGACGCTGGCGCCCGCGACTCTGCCGCTTGCCAGGATGAGCACTCCCACAAAGCCGGCCGCCAACCCCAGCGTGCGCCGCGCGCTGATGCGCTCGCCGTAGAAGATGAAGGCGACGAGCGCCGTGAACATGACCGTCATGGCGTTGCTGATCGCACCAATGCCCGCCGGCGCGCGCTCCGCGGCCCACGCAAACAACGCAAACGGGATGACCGAGTTGATGGTGGCGATGCCGGCGATGACGAGCCACAGACGCGGCGTGAACTGTGCGCGGGTCTGCCACAGGAACGGCAGCAGAATGAGCGCGCCGAGTGCCAGTCGCATTTCGACCAGCGGGATGGGACCGAAGTCGCTGGCCGCAACGCGCATGAACAGGAACGAGCCGCCCCAGATCGCGCCCAGCACGGTGAGCTCCAGCATGGTGCGCCATGAACTGGCGTGCGCAATGGCGGACAAGGCTGGCGGCGCGGACGAGGGCTTTGCGGGGCAGGGTGTCGGTGCGGACGCTGAGTCCGCGGTGGTGCATTCACTTGGCATGCATTCATTTTAAGGGTCGCGCCGCCGGATGCCACCCGATCCTTGCGAGTTCGCGGGATAATGAGCGTCCGTGGACAAGCCCACCGAGCGTTTCACCAGCCGGGCGGACGCCTATGCCCGTTATCGACCGGGCTATCCGCCCGCAGCGGTAACGCTGCTGAAACAGCGCTGTGGGCTGTCACCACAGGCGGTTGTCGCAGATGTTGGCTCCGGTACCGGCATCCTGACCGCGCTGCTTCTTCACAGCGGCGCCGAGGTGTTCGGCGTGGAGCCGAACGGCGCCATGCGCGCCTGCGCCGAGGCTGCGCTGCGGGGCTGGCCGCGCTTTCGCAGTGTGAATGGCACGGCGGAAGACACGACGCTCGCGCCCCAGAGCGTTGATCTGCTGGTGGCGGGCCAGGCATTCCATTGGTTCGATGTGCCCAAGGCGCGTGCCGAGGGGCTGCGCGTGATTCGCAGCGGTGGCTCGGGTGCGCTCCTGTGGAACGAAAGACCCCGCGATACGACGGCGTTCCTTGCCGACTATGAAGCGCTGCTGCTGCGGCACGCCCCGGAGTACGCCACCATCACCGCGAGCCGTGCCAATGAAACCAGCATGCGCGAGTTCTTCGGCGGCTCGATGGAGCGCGCCGAGTTTGCGAACCGACAGCAGCTGGTTTTCGAGGGACTGCAGGGGCGCCTGATGTCCTCATCCTATGCGCCCGAGCCCGGTCACCCCGAGTACGCGCCCATGATGGCGGGACTCAGAAAGGTGTTCGACACCCATGCGCACGACGGGCAGGTCGTCCTGCCCTACCAGACGCTGGTGTACTTCGGACGCCTCGGCCCTTAACCGCCCGTGAAGCGATCCCGCCGCCGGCCCTACCAGACCGGCACGCGATCCGCGGGCGCGAGGTAGAGCTTCTCGCCAGGCTTGACGTCAAAAGCCTTGTACCAGGCGTCGAGATTGCGCACGGTGTCGGCGCGATACTCCGGCGGCGCGTGACCGTCCACAACCAGCCCCTGCCGCAGCGCCGGCTCGCGTATCTTGGTGCGCCAGCTCTGCGCGAAACTTAAGAAAAACAGCTGCTCGCCGCTGAAACCGGACGCGCCGCGCGCCGGCTGGCCGTTGAGCGTGAGACGCCACGCATCGTAGGCCACCGACAGCCCCGCGACATCCGCGATGTTTTCGCTCAGTGTCTGCTTGCCGTTGACGGCTACGTCCGCAAATGGATGGTAGCGATCGAACTGCGCGGCGAGCTTTTGGCCGGCGGCTTCGAAGTGCGCGAAGTCCTCCTTGGTCCACCAGTTACGCAGCCGGCCGGTGGCGTCGAACAGCGCTCCCTGGTCATCGAAGCTGTGGCTGATTTCATGGCCGATCACGGCGCCAATCGAGCCGTAATCCAGCACCAGATCGCGCTGCGGATCGAAAAACGGCGGCTGCAGGATCGCGGCGGGGAAATTCAGGGCGTTCATCGCCGGCAGATTCACCGCGTTCACCAGCTGCGGCGTCATCGCCCACTCGGAGCGATCCACCGGGGTGCCGAATTTCTTCAGGTTGCGGTGATATTCAAACAGCCGCGCGCGCTCGGCGTTACCCAGCGCATCGCCTGGCACGACCTCCAGGCCCGAGTAGTCAATCCAGTGATCCGGGTAGCCGACGCCCACTTTCAGCGCCGCGAGTTTCGCCTTGGCCTGCACCCGGGTTTGCGGCGCCATCCACTCGAGGTGGTCGATGCGCACCGCGAACGCACTCAGCAGGTTCTTCACCATCGCCTGGGCACGCGCCTTTTCTTCCGGCGGGAAGTAGCGCTCCACATACAGCTTGCCAACGGCCTCGCCGAGCGCAAAGCTCGTGTCGTCCACGGCGCGCTTCCATCTCGCGCGCTGCTGAGGCGTGCCGTTCAGCACGTGCCCATGAAATTCGAAGGCCTCGGTCACGAACGCCCGGGGCAGGTAGCGCGCATTGTCCTCAATCAGGTGAAAGCGCAGGTATTCCTTCCAGGTGTCCAGCGGCTCGCTGGCGACCAGGGCGGCGAGACCGGTGACAGCCCTTGGCTGCCACACCACGAGCGCCTGCTGGTGGGACAGTCCCGCCGTATCAAAGAACACCGCCCAGTCGAGCCCTGGCGCACGCTGCGGGAAATCGGCAGCCTGCCAGTGATTGTTGCCCTTGAGCACGTCCTCGGACTCCGCGCGGGCCCCATGCACTTCTGCCATGCGGTGCTCGAGTGAAAAAATCCGCTCTGCGGAGCCCTTGGGATCCGGCTGATGGGCGAGCTCGAGCATCGCGCCGATGTGCGCCTGGTACTTGGTGCGGATGGCGGCCATCGGCGCAGAGGGAGCCAGGTAGTAGTCGCGGTCGGGCATCACCAGGCCGCCCTGCAGGATGAAGGGCGCGTAGCGGGACGGATCATCCAGGTCCTGCGCCACCCACAGACCGAAGAGATTCGGGGTGTGGAAGTTGGTGCTGTTGAGCACGTCCACATCCGCGCGCAGCGAGGCGCCAAGCGCGCGCGCCAGCGCCTTGCGGTCCTTGATGGCGTCGATGCGTTTTAGCGCCGGCTCAAGCGGTGCGAGACCCTGCTTCTCGATGGTCTCCTCATCCATATAGCTCGCGTAGTAGTCCCCGACCTTGCGCGCGTCGGAGCCGGGCGCGGATTTCTCGGCGGCTTCACGGATCAGGTCCGCCGTGCGTTTCGCGGTCAGCTCTGCGACCTGGGCGCCGGTGCCGTAGGCGCTGCGGTCAGCCGGAATTTCGGTCGTGTTGAGCCAGGTGCCGTTGGCAAAGCGGAAAAAGTCGTCCCCGGGGGCGACCGTGCGGTCGATCCCGGCAACATCCAGGCCGTGTGACGCGCGGGCCGCGGTGTCCGGGCTGGCGGCTGCCGCGGCGGCAGCGAGACTCATGGCCGTGCCACTGGCAGCGGCGAAAATGAGGATGCGGGCGACAATGCAGTGGGTTGCGCGATGCATGGTTGTTTTTCCGTCCGGACGTGGCACGCGAGGCCCGCGAGTCTACACGATGGCCGCGCGTTGGATATCGGGCCACACTGCGTGAATAGTGGCGCGCCAAGGGACCTGCGGAACGCGCGCCGGGCAGACGCATTGCAGCCATGAATATGAAAAAGAATAACGCCCTCGCCATCCTGCTGGTACTCGCTTCGTCGTGTGCATCGTGCGTCTGGGCGTGGAGTCCACAGGGGCACCGCACCGTGGGCGCCATTGCCGACCGGCTGCTGACACCGCAGGCACACGCGGTGGTGACCCAACTGCTCAGCGGCGATCTGGACAAGTTCGGTAACCTCTCCGGACGCACCAACCTCGAGGCGGTGTCGGTGTGGCCGGACGAGCTCTACGGCACCGCGGCGGCCCAGGCGACCTGGCACTACGATGACGTGCCCGTCTGCGGCAGTGTGCCCAAGGCGCGCTACTGCCCCGACGGCCAGTGCAATACCGAGCAGTTGAAGCGCCTGATCGGTGTGCTCGCCAATCCGCGCACGGCGCCGCGTGATCGCAACGAGGCCCTGAAATGGGTCGTACACCTGGTCGGGGATATCCATCAGCCGCTGCATGCAGCCGACAACGACGACCGCGGGGGCAACCGCGTGCAGGTCGCGCTGTGGGGCGTCAGGACCCGCGGGCGTGAGAACCTGCACCGCGCCTGGGACGGCGACCTGGTCAGGCTTGCTTTCCACGCGCGCAATCCCCAGCAGCCCCCCGATGACATCGACGCGCTGGCCATCGAGGCGCGCGGTCTCGTGAACGACGCGGGCCAGGGTGCACCCGACCAGTGGGCGTTCGAGTCCAACAACCTCGCCCGCAATGTGGCGTACCACTACCCGGGGTTTGCCTGCAACAGCGTCCCGCAGGGTATTGTCGTTCTGGACAACGATTACCAGCAGGACGCGGAAGGTATTGTGCGCGAACGGGTGCTGCTTGCCGGGGGACGTCTCGCGAACCTGCTGAACAGCATTCTCACCCGGTAAGGCTCGGGGCGCTGGCCTGCGCGTGGCTGCGGCCCCCAAAACCTGCGGCCGTTGGGCGTGTTGCCTGATCGCGACGGACCGGGCGGGACTATCGGTCGCAGCCCGGGAAAGGGGGTGCTAGATTAACGGTTACCGCTTTGGAGGGCTGCAGCCGTGAATGCCTGCGACGAGAGTGTGGTATCCGCGTCCGAGCGCGCCGGCGAACCCGCGCACCCGTCCACGGCAACGCGCGCCGACGCGCCACCCTCGGCGAGCAACGGGCGGGGATTGGATCGCTGGCTGCTGTTGCGCCTGCGGGCGGCGCTCGGGAACCCTGACATCGATTTTGCGGTCCGTGACAGCGCCCGGATCACCTGTACTGCGGCTCCGGTGGCGAGCGTGACTTTCGCGAGCCGCGCGACGCTGCTTTCCATTCTCACCGACCCGTGGGTGCGCTTCGGCGATGCCTACAGCGCCGGAGACGTCCAGATTGACGGGGATCTGGTGTGGCTGCTGGAGGCGGTGTATCGCGCCGGGGGTATGGGCACAAAGTGCGCCTCCCTGTTCCGGCGGGCGCTGGCGCTGCGGCACCGCAACACCCTGTCCGGCTCCCGCGACAACATCCACCACCACTACGACATCGGCAACGAGTTCTACGCCCTGTGGCTGGGCAAGACCATGGCCTACACCTGCGCCTACTACGCGACGCCCGAGGCGACGCTCGACCAGGCGCAGATCGCCAAAATGGATCACGTGTGCCGCAAGCTGCGCCTGAAGCCCGGCGAGAGCGTGGTCGAGGCCGGCTGCGGTTGGGGCGTGTTTGCCTTGCACATGGCGCGCCACTACGGAGTGCGCGTGCGCGCCTTCAACATCTCACACGAGCAGATCGCCTACGCCCGTGAGCGGGCGGCACGCGAAGGTCTTGCGCGGCAGGTCGAGTACGTAGAGGACGACTACCGCAGCATCACCGGTGAGTACGACGCGTTTGTCTCCATCGGCATGCTCGAGCACGTGGGCGTCAAGAACTACGAGACGCTCGGGCGCATCGCCCACGGTTGCATGGGCAGCCACGGCCGCGGACTCATTCACTCGATTGGCCGCAATCGCCCGGCCCGCCTGCAGCCCTGGATTGAGAAGCGGATCTTCCCGGGCGCGCATCCGCCGGCGCTGTCGGAGATGGCGCATATTTTTGAGCCCTGGGAACTGTCGATCCTCGACGTCGAGAACCTGCGGCTGCACTACGCGCAGACGCTGCGGCAGTGGCTCGCTAACTATGAGGCGGCGAGCGAGCGCGTACGCGCGATGTTCGATGAGAAATTCGTGCGCATGTGGCGGCTGTACCTCGCAGGCTCGGCGGCCGCATTTTCCACTGGCACGCTGCAGTTGTTCCAGGTGCTGTTTGCGCCCCGTGGCAACAACGACATCGCCTGGACGCGCAGCCATCTGTACACACCCTGATCTGAGGCTGCGGGCCCCTGCGCGTGCGCACCTGTGACGTCCTCATCGTCGGCGGGGGACCCGCCGGTTCCACCGCCGCTGCGAGACTCAGGCGCGCGGGCGCGGATGTGCTGGTGCTCGACCGGGAGCGTCTGCCGCGTCTGAAGCTGTGCGCGGGCTGGATCACGCCCGAGGTGGTGCGGGATTTAGGGATGGACCTCACGTCCTACCCGCACCGCCTGCTGACTTTCCCGCGCCTGCGGGTGCATCTCGGCAGCCTGCACATCCCGGTGCCGTGCGTGCAGCATTCCATCCGTCGCTTCGAGTTTGATGCGTGGCTCCTCGAGCGCTCGGGCGCGCCCGTGGAACAGCACAACGTGCGCCACATTGCCGCCGACGGCGCGGGCTATGTTATCGACGACAGCTATCGCTGCCGTTACCTCATCGGCGCCGGCGGCACGCGCTGCCCTGTTTACCGCGAGCTCTTCCGCGAGTTGAATCCGCGCGCGCACGAGCTGCAGATCGTGACGCTGGAACACGAGATCGAATATGAGTGGCAGGACCCGGACTGTCACCTGTGGTTCTTCGAGCACGGGCTGCCCGGATACTCCTGGTATGTACCGAAGGAAAAGGGCTGGCTTAACGTGGGCGTGGGTGCCCTCGCGGCGCGCATCAAAAAGAGCGGCGAGGACATCAAGGAGCACTTCGCGCGCCTGGCCGCGCGGCTCGGCAGCGGGCTCGCCCGTGGCGCGCAGTTTGATCCGGGTGGTTTCAGTTACTACCTGCGCGGGCGCGTGGACGTGGTCCGATCGGGCAACGCCTTTATCACCGGGGACGCCGCCGGGCTTGCCACGCGCGATCTGGGGGAGGGCATAGGACCCGCGATCAGGAGTGGTATCCGCGCCGCGGAGGCGATACTCGAGGGCAAGCCCTATGAACTTGGCGACGTGACCGGCCTGAGTGTCACCAGCATCGGCCGCAGCATGCTCGATCTGGCTGCCCGCGCGCGGGTGTTTCCGGGGGAGCGGCTGCGCACGGCGGACCGGCGCTGAGCGCCTACCTGTATCGCACCGCAGCGATATCCATGAAACTGCAGCAGATCCTGCGCACCTCAATCCTGCAGAATCCGGCCACCAGCCTGGTTGCAACCTCACGAACAATTATTTCAGTGAGCCGCTCGCTCAGCCTGCAATGAGGGAGCGCGATTCAGCCGTCAGTGGTTGACTGAACCCACGCGCGATCAATAACTCACCGTCACGGTGATGCTATCGGTGTAGTTCGCGCCGGGGGCGGGATCCTGTGACGGCACCCGACCATAAACCGTGGCGGTGGTCGTTGTGGTGAGGTCTAGAGTCTCTGTGAGGCTGCCGCCGGTGCCGTCTCCCCAGATCTGGGTGTGCGCGGCGTCCTGATACAGGTTGTAGGTGAGGGTGTTGCCCGCGCTGGACATGGTTCGGGCAGCAAAGGTGTTGCTCCCGCCCGCGCTCAGGGTGATGGTCGCCGGGGCCGGCGCCTTCACCTTGGCGCAGCTGATAGTGATGGTCGCGGTGGAGGTGGCGATCGTGAGCGGCGTATAGGTACCGAAGGCGACGCCGGTTGCTGATGCCGAACAGTTGGTCGCGGCAGCGTGCGCCGCCGGGCAGACAAAGGCGGCGAGTGCCGCAAGCGCCAGGCACTCGCGGGCGCGGCGTGCCCGTGACCGACTGCCGACGGACCCGGTCATCTCGTGCTGCTCCGGCAGGCAACGACGCCCAGCTCCGGCTGCGGTCCGCCCGCAGGAGGCGGAGGCAGGCGGAACGTGCAGCGCCCGCCATTCCAGCTGGCCTCGCCCGTGGTGCCGTGGTCGTAGTTGGTGACGTAGGTGAGGCCTTCGAGACCCACCGGGAACTCCTCGTCCTGGAACTTCACGACCGCGCCGGCTGGCACGGCGCTGCCATCGGCACGCTGCAGCGTGAACACGCCCGAGCGTACGCGCTTTACCGGGAAGCGCACCAGCGTGCCGCTGCGATACGGCGGCACGGTCTGTAGCTGGGTGTCGGTTACCGTGGCGTCGAGGGGCAGTTGCAGAGGGTCGATGCTGAAGCGGTTGACGTCGAAGGAGCGCAGATTGGGCACCAGTGCCACGCCGTTGTCATCGGTGCGACCGACCGGCTGGTTTTCGAAGTAGACGGTCATGTCAGGAATCCCACCGACATCCACCATGGCAAAACTGTCGGTCACCGTGCGCACGGCGCGGAGCTCGCCGCCCAGTAGGGTCGCGCCGCCGCTCAGTGTCAGGCGTTGCGCGCTCTCGTCGAGATACCGCGCGGCCGCCACGTCGAGCGTGAGGGCGTCGCTCTGGCGCAGGTACTCAGCGTTATAACTGCCATCGGTGCCCGCGGAGAGCACGTAACCGTCTCCTGCGCCCAGCGGCGGGTTCTTCTGCAGGGTCTCGAGGAGTGCCGCTTTGGGCGCCTGCTGCTGGCTGCCATAGCGCGCGGTGGTAGAGGAGCTGCTGCGCTCGCCGAGCGGCAGCGAATAGAAAGCGTAAAAGCTGGTGTCGCGCGTATCACCGGTCGTGCGGCTCGCGTTGACGCCGAGGCTCCCGTGCCCGACGTTCACCTGGTAGGTGAGAGCGCTGGTCTGCTGGCGCGTATCGTCGGCGGTGCGCTGCTCGACCAAGGCGGCCTGCAGGCTCCCCGCGTGCGCCCAGCTCCAGCTCGCCTGAGCGATGTAGCGTTCCTGGGGCCGGAGCAGGCCACTCACGTCGCCCACGTCCCGAAAGCCGGAGCTGGCATGCTGGGCCTGGAGCATGATGCTCAAACGTTCGTCAACATGCTGGATACCGAGCGCGGTATACATTCCGGAAGTGGCGGGCTGTGCCGGCGTCCCCGGAATTCCGGCAGTCGCCGGCTCGCCGCCCTCTGCAATATCCAGCGTAACCACTGCCCAGTGATCGAGCGCCTGTGCGAGGTCCACACCTGCGGCCTGGGGGCCGTCGTGCAAGGCCTCGGCGTGAATTTCCCCGGTGAGGGCGGAGGTCAGGCCGCGGCGCCAGGTCGCAGTTGCCAGCAGCGGTCCGTAGTCGTCGCTGCTCACGCCATAATTCTCGCGTACTGCACCCACGTCGACGTCATAGAGAGACAACCCAGGCTGCAGCATTACCGCCGCCGAGTAGAACGGCACGCTCACAACCTGTTCCTGCCCGAGCGCATTCTTTACCACGATGTTCACGTCCCCGGCACCGGTGAGTGCCGGAACCTGATTGACGATGAAAGGTCCGGCTGGTACCTGGCTGGAGCCCACCGCCTTGCCGTTCACGAACACGTCCACTGTCGAGGGCAGCACCGCGGTACCGGTTACGGCCAGCAGCGGGGTTGTCACCAGGTCCGGCCGGATGCCGTAATTCGAACCCCATTGCAGTCCGGCAAACCGCACGGCATCGGCCCACGATCCGGGCACGCTGATTGTATCGCCGAGACGCAGCGTCTCGAGCGAGCTGGGAAAATCGTGCGTCAGCGTCGTCCCCAGGCGTACGAAGCTGTGGACGCCCTGCTGTGCCGTTTCCACGGCTGTGTTGGTCAGCACGCCAACCGGGCTGAAAAACCCCAACTCGGTGTAGGCGCTGGCGAGGTCGGCGCCATTGTAGTGGCCGGTCTGGCCATTCAGCTGGTAGTTGAGAAATGCGCCGGTGCCGCTGCGGGACAGCGGCGGTCGGGGGCCCGCCCCGGTGAAAGTCACATCCGTGGTGTCGAACGCGCTGCCGGGCGCGGTGATGCTGGCCGCACTGTGCTCGTCGTCATAGACAATGCTGGTGCCGGGAATGGCCGCGAGCGGGAAATAACGGCGGCCGTCCACGAGGCGCGTGGTGGCGCGCGGTGCGTGCAGGCGCAGGCGGGTGAAGTCGGATTCCTCGAGCCACAGGCCGCCGCTGGCATCGCGCAACACAATAAAGCCATCGCCCGAAACGACACCGTTGACGGTCAGCTCCAGCACCAACTCATGCCAGCCGGGATCCAACCCACCAGCGTCGTCAGCGCGCACCGCGGCACAACATAACGCCAGCAGCGCCGCGCAGATTCCGGGTGCAGCGCGACGCACGCTGCGCATGGCGCGCGGCTTTTACTGGGCACCCGAATCGCTCGTGACGTTGAAGTCACCGGCGTCGGAGTGGCCGTGGAGAACGATGCGGGTGGCGGGGGAGAGGCTGGCGCCGGGATGCAGCTGCCAGTGGGCGGCACTTCCGGGCAGCAGATACCGCGCGGCGTCCGTGTGCAGTACCTGGGCGGCGTGATCCGCGGTCTGCGCATCGAAGTCGTAAATCTGAATGTGAGCTGAGCCGTGGTTCTGCGCCTCGACCTGCAGCGTCCCGTCCGGCAGCCAGCTGTGGCGCCAGGACAGATCCGGTGACGCGGGACTCGCGGCGGCGACAAATATTGGCAGCGTGATGCGCAGCGCAATGCGCAGCCCGGTAACCTCCGCGGCCTTTGCGGGCGGCACTTCGGACAGCACGAGCCGGTAGTCGAGCTCGCGCGAGGGATCGGGTTTGCGCAGCAGCGCGATGCGCACGACCTGATGCCCCTTGGCAGGGATAGTGAACAGTGGCGGCGTCACCAACACGTCGCGCGTGTCTGCGAGTTGGTCCTGCTCCTCTTGCTGCGACCAGGCGGCGGGTCGCGCCTGTACGGTGACCGGGGAATCCTCCTGGTTGCGAACGGTGATGACCGCGATGCTTTGCTTAGGACTTAATTCGACCCGAATCGGGGCAACACCGAGCGTGCTTGCCGCGGCCGTTCCGGCCGCAGCAAGCACACCCAGTAGCGATGCCGCGATTGCCCTCATCTACTCAGTACGCAACGTTCACGGTGATCGTGTCCGAGTAAAGCCCCGGAGGCACGGCCTGGTTGGCGACCGAGTCAACCAGCTGTCCAAAGACGGTCTGGACCACGGGGGTAGCCATGCCCGCGCCGGCTCCCGCGACAGTGTTGGTGCCGATGGTGATGCCCCACGGCGTGGCGAGGAGGGCCGTCGTGTACAGGTTGTACTGCAGCGTGTCCCCGGCGCCATCGTTCAGCAGACGCTGCGCGATGGTCGATCCGCCAGTCCCTGCGGTCAGCTCGGTGTTGAATGGGGTGGTCTTGGTGCAGCTCACCGACACCGTGGTATTCACCGCCAGCGCGCCGGCCCCGGGGGTGTAGTTGTTGAACGCGAGCGGCAGGGCGGAAACCGTGCAGTTCTTGAGCACCGTCGCCGAGACGACGAAGGTGGTGGTGGCGGGGTTGGCCGCCGAAGCGCTGCCGGCGGCCCCGAGCAGAGCGCCCGTGGTCAGTAGGGCACTCAGTACGTTTACGACTGGACTACGCATGATGTTCAAGTTCCTAAGCTTGGTTAAGGAGACGCTGGTCAATGACCTTACTGCGAAGCTTAGGGAGCGCCGGCCGGTCACCGCGTAAACTCATGTCACGCTTCGCGGCGCCCATTTGCCGAGGCAAGTCACAACTGCGGCATCTGAATAGGGGGTCGCGCCACCGAATGTGACGCGTCGCGCACTCTGGGCCGCGTCGCAGGTGTTATATATGCGTGCCGCATGTACTGGCGGGCAGCGGCGGCACGGGGAGCGACGGGTGGGCGGCTGCGCAGCTCGCCAACGGCAGCCTCAGGATCGGACCGGGGCGGGACCGTCACCGAAACCAGCGCCTTTTAGTCGGCGAAGCCCCTGAACGAGGTGCTGGGCTCGCTGGTCTGCGCTGCGGCGGCGCTCAACGTCTATCAGGCACGCGGGAGCCTGAGAAAAGTTCCGTCAAGTCGTCGTCGCACAGGGTTGCTCCCACTTACGGGTCGCAGAGGCGTGCTCATCATTGACCCAGGTCAAAGCTGCCACGGAGACGATGATCACCACTGCACCCACCCACTGCAGCGCGCTGAGGCGCTCACCGAGGACGGGCATTGAAATCAACAGTCCGAACACCGGAATCAGATTGAGACACAGCCCCGCGGCGGTCGTGGTGATGCCCTTCAATGCCCACAGGTAAAACCAGAATGCGGCCGCATACTGCACGACGCCCGAGGCGAGAGCCATCGCCCAGCCCCGCCATCCCACCTGCACTGTCGGGCTGGAGTGATCTGCCAGAACCCAGGACAAGGCCAGCGCTACCACGATGGCGACGAGCTGTTGGCCGATGAGTGCCGGCAGTGGCTCGATATCGGCGGACACCCGCGCTGAGTTCACCACATAGCCGGCTGCGCACAGGACGCCGCCAATAATCAGCAGGTCCCCGAGGAGGGATTGGCCGCCAAGACTCCAATGTTCACCGCCGACCAGCACGGCTCCTATGCTGCCCAGGATCGATAGCACGATCGCGGCGCTCTTCGGAACCTGCCTGAAAATCAGCCATGCCAGCAGCACTACCATGACGGATTCGGTTGATGACAACACGACAGCCTCGGATGCGCTGACCCGTTTCAGGCCCTCGAGGCCGAGGAAATAAGCCAGTCCCGGCTCAAGAGCCCCGAGCCACATAACCCTGATGGTCCCGCCCATTGATCTGGGCACTTGCCCAAGGACCAGCGCCACCAACAACAGACATGCAACACTGGCCAGCAACTGGATGATGAGCAGCTGCGGTGGAGGAAAGTCCTGAAGTGCGATCTTGGTCATGGTTACGCCGGCGCCCCAGCACAAGGTCGCCAGCACGGCAAACACCGCATAGAAGCGTCGGCTTCTGGTGGTCATACAAGATACCTCGGCGCGCCCGCATTGACTGCCGCGAGCGGTCTCCAAGTCGCCTGCGGCATGGCGCCGCTGGGCGCAGTCAGGCCGTGGACAAAGCCAAAATTCTCATGTTCGACATCACAGGCGGCGGCCGACAGATAGCTGAAGTCCAACGCCGACCACACCTCGCGCTCGCTGCGTGGCGTATCGCAGCTTGCATGGAGCATGACCCTCGATGGCACCAGTACGTCCGTGTGATACGAGGCGGAATAGTCGCTGGTTGAGAAGTTCTCCGGGACGTGGCGCGGCCGATGGCGCATCGGGCACTCACTCGCCGGGCGACTCGGATCAAGGTTGTGCCAACTGCAGCTCTGAGCGCGACCCGGTGGGCTGCCGATGCCCCCGTTCCCAATGGATGCCCACGCGAAGTTCCTGACCTTGGCGATCGCACTCTCCAGGTCCGGCGCTAAACCTCCCTTCACGAAGCTGTTGGCAAGCAGTCCGGGAGCGTTCACGGATATCACTATGCCGCCCGGGATTCGCCGGTCGTGGTTGTCAGTCCCGTGGGCCGACGTATAAAAGATGTTGATGCCGCCCTTGAGCGTCTCGCAGCTGCCGTCGGCGTGTCTGAGCGGAACAGTTTCGGCATACATCGTATCGGCCCTTACCGGCGCGTGTTCCACCAGGTACAGGTTCGCGAGCAGCAGGCACAGCTCTACCAGCTCGGGCCCCGGCATCGCGTACGCAAACTCAACGACGTTGAACACGGTCAGGAGGCCATGCGACTGGCCCTCTGAGGCGCTTTTCTTCCACTCGCACCTCGCTCGCTGGATCTTGCCGACCACGTGCACCGTGCCTTGGAGCAGATCGTCACGCGTGATCCAACACATGTCGTAGCGGATCCCCTGACGATTGCGCGCGCCGAGGCGGCCGAACATGCACGGCTGAAAGCGGTTCAACCATTGCCGCAGTCGCGGTTCCTTGGCAACAACCGCAACCGCGGGGTCGAGAAGAATGCGATGCGTCTCATCGATGTCCTCGCCAAAGCTGATGTGCCGATCCAGCAGTGGGATGGCACTCAGCGACGCCGCCAAATTCACCTGCGGCAGGTTCGCATGGGGGCAGGTCACGGTAGGTACTCCTCTGATAGAGACGGGTGTCAGGCGCTCTTCTTCGTTACTGCCGGTCCTCGGATCGACGGCGCACCGCAGTACTACTGCGAGGCTGTCAGGTTCGCCTTACCGGGAGCTGCTCACCTGTGGTCGGACCTGATTCTATGACATCGATCCACAAGATGTATGCAGCATGCAGTATATGCAGGCCGCATGTCTGCGAGCAATCGCTGCATGGCAGCGGCGGATCAGTGCGAGCGCGCGGCCGTTGAGCGGGTCAACCTGACCGGCCCGTAAGGACAACCAACGATTCGCAGATCGTCAGGGGAGAGCAGGCTCAGGCCGCACGGATCGATGACCCGCTTTACGGCATCAGGTGGTGGCGGCTCGGGAACCCGCGGCGTCGCTCTTGCGGGTAAATCCCTGCGTTATGGGACATTCTGGCTGCGGACAGTGTTGCTCCTCGCAGAGTCGACACGCGCTATCTCCCGCCTTCTTGGTTGATGCTGTCTCTCGCAGCATGATCTCCAGCAACTCCGTGAGCTGGATCTGTTGCTGACGACGCAACGGCTGCACGAACAGTTCCAATGCCTTGCGCCTGGCGCGCAGTATCTCGTGTGAGCGCCGCTTGCCGGCAGCCGATAGGGTCAAGGCGACATAGCGCTTGTCCCGCCCCTCAGTGCGTTCGACCAAACCAGCCCGCACGAGCTTGTCGACCAGACGGACACACCCCGGGTGACTCAGACGCAGCGCGCNNGGTGCCTGGCCGCCCATTCCCAGCTCCGCCTCCACGCCTTCCATCATCTTGTCATGCACAGTGACGACCAGCGCGCCCAGCAGGTTGAGACTTCTGCAATCCAGCATCTGCAACTCTCCTCATGAGGGCGCGTCGCGCCAGCCCAGCCCCAGATGGTTATTTGCTCGTCATTATGTTATCTGCGTGCCGCATGCATTATTGCAAATATCGCACGTTCGCTGCGACAATTCAAAGAGTTGGTTGCTGTTTTTGCCTGTGCGCGTCCTACTCTGTGTGCGCCGGTGCAGAGCCCGCCATTGCAATCGTGACAACAGCGACCAGCGACTACGACTTCCGGGGCGAGACCCAGACGGGGGGAGAGCCCGCCATGCAAGTCACACTGGACGCGGTAGCGGAAGGCAGCTGGCACCTGGGTATGTTCGCCAGCAATGTCAATTTCGGCCGCCAGCCCGTCGGCGGAAATCCGCAACTCGAAATCAGCCCGGTCGCTGAGCTGATGAGGGAGGTCGGACACGAGACTACGGTCACGTTGGGCGCGCTGTATTACCTGTACACGGTGAACGGCGGGGCGCCGTACGATTTTGGCGAGCTCGAGGTCGGTGTCGCGCGCAGCTGGTTTGCCACGACGCTATTTTTCACGCCGGCGTACGACGGACGAGCCAACGGCCGGCGTCATTCAGCGCAGTACTGGTCGACTGACTTCACGGTTCCCCCTTGGAGGGGGCTTTCCCTGGTGGCACACCTGGGCTACTCGTGGGGCCCATACTGGCGTGCGGTGGGCGGCGCGCCCGCGGTGGACTGCTCTGTCGGAGTTAGCTACTCCTTCCACAAGTTTGACTTGAAACTGCAGCAGATCCTGCGCACATCAATCTTGCAGAATCCGGCCACCGGCCTGGTTGCAACCTCACGAACAATCATTTCAGTGAGCCGCTCGCTCAGCGTGCACTGAGGGAGCGCGACCCGCGTACCATTGCCCACATCGGAAGGTCGATGGAGCAGGCCCCCATGTCCACAGCGCTACGGCTTGTTGCGAGCGGCACCGCTCTCCTTCTTCTTGTAGTCACCGGATCGGCATGGGCCCAAACCCCGGCCACGGGCCCGACTCTGCCTCCTGGCGCCGGGCGGGAGATCGCTGAGGCAAAGTGCGTGAGCTGCCATGACGCAAGCCGGCTGGTGGCGCCCGGCTACAGCCGCGCCGGCTGGCAGGGGGTCCTCGACCGGATGATAAAGATCGGCGTGCAGCTTGAGCCCGGGCAGGTGCCGGTCCTGACTGATTACCTGGCGCGAAGTTTTCCGGCGAAGCAGCAGACGGCGGCGAACGTCATTGTCGGCGACACACGGGTGTCGTTCAAGGAATGGGCGGTCGCGACGCCGGGCGCGTTTCCGCACGATCCGCTGGCGAGCGCGGATGGCGCGATCTGGTACACCGGCCAGCACGCCAGCGTCCTCGGGCGCATCGACCCTAAGAGCGGCGCGATCCGGGAATATCCCACGCGGGTTCCGGACTCAGGTCCTCACGGACTCGTCGCCGATGCGGCCGGCAACATCTGGTTTACGGCGAACTACGCGGGCTACATCGGCAAGCTCGACCCAACGAGTGGCGTCATTACTGAATACAAGATGCCCGATCCGGCCGCGCGCGATCCGCACACGCCGATCTTCGACGGCAAGGGGATGCTGTGGTTCACGGTGCAGGGCGCCAACATGATCGGCCGCCTCGCCCCAGGCAGCGGCATGGTGAAGCTCGTGACGGTGCCGAGTGCGCACGCCTTACCCTACGGCATGGTGGTGAGTTCCAGGGGCGTGCCGTTCTTTGCCGAGTTCGGCTCAAACAAGATTGCAGACATCGATCCGGACACGATGGCAATCCACGAACATGTCCTGCCGCATGCGGGCACGCGCCCGCGTCGCCTCGCCATCACCAGCGACGACGCCATCTGGTATTCGGACTACGCGCGTGGTTATCTCGGACGCTATGACCCGAAGAGCGGCATGGCGCAGGAATGGGCATCGCCGGGTGGTGCCACATCCCAGCCCTATGGCATCACCGCTCTGCATGACATCATCTGGTACAGCGAGTCGGGCGTGCAGCCCAACACGCTGGTGCGGTTTGATCCGAAGTCCGAGAAGTTTCAAAGCTGGATCATTCCGTCCGGCGGCGGCGTAGTGCGCAACATGATGCCCACGCGCGACGGGGGACTGGTGCTGGCGGAGAGCGGCGCCGGCAAGGTGGCGCTCGTCACCATTGAGTGATTGCGCCGCGCGGTGCGGGTCACGCTCCGCTGCGAAGGCGCTTGCCGCCGCCAGCAGCATCAATCTCATGCAGGTCACGACCGCGTGTCTCGTGTCCGAAGAACCCGATCAGCAGCGCGGAGATAAAGGCGGGCGCGGCGATGGCGAGGATGGTCACGCTGAGCGAGGGCACGGCGCCGATAACACTGAGCGTCTGCGCAATGAGTCCGCCGAGCTTGCTGCAGGCAGCGACCCAGCCGGTGGCACGGCCGCGGATGCGCAGCGGGTAATTCTCCGCCGCGTACGGCAGCAGCATGGAGATGAGACCGCAGGAACCGAGGATCACCAGCGCGAGCGGCAGCACGGGATGCGAGAAACCCGCGGCGCCGGCTCCCTGCACCGATAACCCGAACAAGCCCGCCACCATGAGGCCGGTCATGGTGATGAGCGACCACTTGGTGCTCCAGGCGCTGAACATCCAGGCACACACCACGACCGTGGGTGCCGCGAGGAGTGTGGAGCGCGCGATCAGCGCGCTCGAGGCGCCGACGCTGCGGCCGTCCGCGATGAGCGCCGCGGGCAGCCACAGCAGCAACCCGAAATTGACCAGCCCCCACACGATCCCGGAGAGGGTGAGCGCGGCGGTGACGCCGAGAAACCCGCGGCTGATGGGTGGCAGCGGTGCGTGACTGTCGGGTGCGGGCGGCGTGTCGGCCGTGAGCACCACGCCGAAGCGGGCGAGGGAGGCGCGCGCGATGTCGCCCCGGCCGATGTGCTGCAGAAAGCGCGCGGACTCGGGCAGGAACGGACTTAAGAGCACCAGGATCAGCCCGGTCGGCAGGTTCAGGAACCACATGATCCGCCAGCCGAAGTGCGGCTGCAGCAGCGCCGAGAGGGAGCTCGCGGCGAAGAATCCGCCGATTGCCCCGATTCCCCCTACCAGCACCAGGCTCCAGCCGCGATGCCGGGTCGGCATGATTTCGGCAAGCAGCGCGTAGGCCACCGGCAGCATGCCGCCGGCCGCCGCGCCCATCATGAAACACATGCCGACATTCCACCAGAAACTCGGCATCGCGCCGCAGATCGAGGTGCCTATGAACATCACCGAGGACAGCACGATGGTTGCGCGGCGCCCGTAGACATCGGCGAGCGTGCCCCACACGAAGGAGCCGACCACCGTCCCAAAAAGCGCCGCAAACGGCAGCCAGGCGACCGTCTGTGATCCAACGCCGTATTCGGTGCGCATGCCGGGTGTCACGAACCCGAGGCTCGCCGGCTTCATGACATCGATGACCAGCGCCAGTGCCAGCAGGCCTGCGATGTGCCAGTGCGCGGCGGTCAGCGGCGCACTTTCTATGTGCGCGATCACATCGTGCAGCGGCCCGCCCGGGGTCCGCTCGGGGAAACTCGGCAGCAGGCCGTAGCCCGCGAGGACTACGCCCAGGATGATCAACGCCATGCCGAACAACATGCCGGTATCCATGGGCATGCCGGCCATGTTGTAGTGATTACCGCGGGCCATGATGAACATCGGCAGGTGCAGGAGCACTCCGGCGACGACCATGACGCAGCCGCACCAGAAGGCGAGGGTGTTGCGCCGGTGGGCAAAGACGATGGCTTGCAAGCCATGAATCTTAGCGCATCAATCCCTCTAAGTCCGGGCACCGCAGGCCGGCCGATGCGGGTATCCTCCCGCACCGGCATGGACACTATCGGCGAGAGGTCTGCGTGACACCATCGGCTCAACACCTGCTTGTAACCATTGCGATCATTGCGTTGATCGCCTGGCGGATGCACTCGAGGATCCGCCGCACAATCGGACGCCAGCGGCTCTCGTCCGTACGCCCGTGGATCACCATCGTGTTATTCCCGCTGATTGTCGCGCTGCTGGCATTTGAGTCGTTACGCTCGCCGCAGCCGATCGGGATTTATCTGGCGGGCGGCGCCGTGGTCGGCATCGGCCTCGGCCTGCTCGGACTGCGCCTGACGCGCTTCGAAGTGACGCCCGCGGGCCGGTTCTATACTCCGAGCGCCCACCTGGGTATCGTGCTTTCTGTCCTGCTCGTGTGCCGCATCGCCTGGCGCTTCGCCACCGGCGGATTCCCGGGCTCTGCCGATGGGGCGTCGTCTGCGCCGCCAGGAGCGAGCCTCACGCCGCTGACGTTGCTGCTTGTCGGCATGCTCGCCGGGTACTACACGACCTACGCGCTCGGGCTCATTCGCTGGTCGCGGCGCAGCCGCGATCTGGTGCCGTCGGAAGCTTCCGGCTCCGGCGGCGCATAGCCGAACATCACAGAGTAATCCGCACCCCGGCAGATGCCTCAAATGGCGCAGCCGGGCTCAGGAATCGGTTGTCGACTCCCGGGCCGTTGCTGACTGCGTTGGGCGGAACCCCGGGAGTGCCGATACCGGTGGGATCGCTCAAGATGCCCCAGGTTGCGTAGCGGGCATTGAATAGGTTGTTGATCGAGGCGAACACCTCGACTTTGCGCGTGGGCTGGTAGGAGGAGTGGAGACTGACGGTGCGGTAGCCCGCTATCGGCGCGAGCTGATTGGACTCATCCCCGACGTAGTAGAAATCGCTGACGACGTTCAGGGTAGCCCCGAGCGTCCAGTCCGGCAGGATCTTGTAGTCCGCGCCAATCTTCAGGCGGTGTTGGGGAATACCCGGCAAGTGATCGCCCGGTTCGACCTGAATGTTGCCATTTACATCCTGGAAGGGATTTGAAGGCGAGGGCACCGTCAGTGCGGACTGGAAGGTCGCAGCGACGTAGCTGTAATTGGCGAACGCCGACCAGCTGCCGGCCTGATAATTCACGCCCGCTTCGACACCCTGGCGGCGGGTATCGCCGATGTTCTGGAAGAAGCCCTGGCTGATCGAAGTCGCGATGCCGTAGATATCATCGTGCAGCAGGGTGCGGAACACGCTCAGATTCCACGCCATGGCATCACCGGCGGAAAACGCATCGGCTATTCGTCCGCGCAGCCCGAGTTCACTGGTATGCGCCACCACCTGCCGCAAAGTCGGCGGGTCACCCGCCAGGTTCGTGGGCAACAGGCACGGCTGCAGCGGATTGGAGCACTCGATCTCGCTGGCGGTCGGCGTGCGGGTGTTCTCGGAGAGGCCCGCGTAGACAGTCAGCGCCGGCAGCACCTTGTAAGTGGCACCGATGGCCGGGTTGAAATGGCTGTAACGGTTATCGCCGGTCAGGTTCGTGCCCAGCTGATCCTGCAGGTCAATATAGGCGATGTTGTATCGCCCGCTCGCCGTCAGGGAGAACGCCGGCGTGACATCCAGCGTGTCGGTCGCGTAGAGGCTGTAGTCCTTATTGACCGACTGCACGCTCACCGGCACCGCATCGCCGAACTGCGCCGCGGCGGCCGAATTCTCCGGCGTATCGACGCTCAGATTGGACGGCAGCACCAGCAGTTGCGGGTTGAGCAGCCCGATCTGCGCACCGCTGTAGAAATTCGCCAGGGCATAATCAACAGAAGCGCCGGCGATGAATTGATTGGCGTGCCCCAGCAGCGGCTCGCTGGCGGTGCCCTGCAAGGCGGCGCCGCGGCCATAGGTATGGATCAGTTCAAAATCATTTTCCCCGATCAACACGGTGCCGCCCGCGGAGATATCCGGCAGGGTCTGGCGGGCGGCGTTGGTGAGCGGCGTGAGCCCGTCCGGCTGGCACAAGGATCCCGGGGTGCTTGTGCAGGCGGTGTAATTGGTGGTGTTACCGTTGGCGACGCTCTGCGCGTACTGGCGGTAATAGAGCACGCTCTGCAGCGACCATGAATCGGTCATTTTCATGCTGCCGTTCAGGGTCAGGAAATCCAGCGTGTTGATGTTGTTCTGCGGACCGGTGAACACCAACGAGCGGTTCACCGCGAGCTCCTGCACGGGAGCCGGTCCCTGGCCGTTCAGCGCATTGTCCGCGCGCGTATAGCTTAGGTCGAAGGACGCACGCTCCAGGTGTGCGCTCACTACGACGTACAGCTGGCGGATCCGGTCCTGAGAGAATTGGCGCCAACCCGTTGAATCGAGAGCCCGGCCGGCAACGTAGAAGCCGAACGGCCCTGAATCTGCGCCAAATTGCGCGACCGCCGAGCGCAGTCCGTAGGAACCGCCGGATAACTCCAGATCCGTGCCCTGATAGTCAAAGCCATTCTTCATGCTCACCGAGATCGCGCCGCCGAGCGCGTTCAGGCCATACACGGGGCTGGAGCTGACCAGCTCCACTCGGTTGATAGCGACATCCGGAAACAGATCCCAGTTGACGGTGTCGCCAAAGGCCTCGTTTATCCGCACACCGTTCTGGTAGACGGCAAGTCCCTGCGGGGTGCCAAGCACCGGGGAAGCCTCGAAGCCGCGATACAGAATGTCGGGCTGGAATGGATCATCGGCAGCGTCATTGATGTTGATGCTGCTGATCCGGGAATTCATCGCACCGCTGAGGCTTGCCGGTCCGTCGCGCGACAGGTCGGCGGCAGAGAGCAGTTGCACATTCCCGGGGATCTTATCGATATCAATAGGCGCTCCCGCCAGGGCGGTTGCCGAAACGACGATGGGCTGGAGCTGTTGGCCGGTGTCGGGCGATTCCTCGGCGCGTGCCGACGTGGCGAGCGCGAGCGAAACTGCACAAGATGACAGAATCGCTGCGAGGCGAACTCGATGCACCGGAGGTTGGCGGGCTTTAGTCAGGGGAACTTCAGCGATCTAACAGGCGGTCGGTCTTGAGCACCACCAGGCCCGGGTCGCGCAGACTCACGGCGGTGCCGAGCCACTCCAGTGCTCTGGCGGGGTTGCCCCATTGTGCGTAGATCTGCATGCCGCCTGGCGCCGCTGGTGTGGCCGGTGGCGTGTGTTCTTCTGCTGTCATCGTTCGCGGCGCATGGGCGGCTTAGGATGGCCTATTACCGCTGCGGTGACATCATCGCGGGTCGCCGAAAAGCGCGGTACCCAGGGGGTCGTTTCGGCCACGCTGGCTGTTAACCCATTGATTTTAATGGCGCTCCCAACCGGATTCGAACCGGTGTACTAGCCTTGAGAGGGCTATGTCCTGGGCCTCTAGACGATGGGAGCGACTGCGGGGCGTTGAGCAGGAGCGCGGTATTATAAAGAGCTATCCTGATTGCTCAAGCCGAAAGCTAAGAATTGAACTCACCTACCGAGTCGGTTGCGACTCCTGCTGCTGCGCCGCGGATCATCTCGCGATCCGAGCACACAATTTCCCGCTCGCATATCTCGCCGAATGCGCTGCGCGTGTTATATCGCTTGCGCGACGCGGGCTTCATGGCCTTTCTGGTGGGTGGTTGCGTGCGCGACCTTCTCATTGGGATTGAGCCGAAGGACTTCGACGTCGCGACCGACGCGCTGCCCGAAGAGGTGAAGCGGCTGTTCCGTAACTGCCGGCTGGTGGGCCGGCGCTTCCGTCTGGCGCATGTGTTTTTCGGACGCGAGACCATCGAGGTGGCAACATTCAGGGCGACGAGCGCGCCGTCGCAGGGCGACGAGCCGCTGCCGGCTGCGGATCCTGAGGACGGTGAATCGCCCGAGATCGACCCCGTAGAGGATGTCGAGGCGGCACACAGCGATGCGCACGCGCGGCCGCGAGCAGCGGCACGGCGCGGCGCCGAGGCTGATGAGGATGAATCCGGCGCGCGCATGCTGGATCCGAGCGGCCGCATTCTGCGCGACAACGTGTACGGCACCATCGACGAGGACGTGTGGCGGCGCGACTTCACCGCCAACGCGCTCTACTACAACATCGCCGACTTCTCGCTGTGGGACTACGTAGGTGGGGCGGAGGACATCGCGGCGCGCACGCTGAAGGTGATCGGCGACCCGGAGACGCGCTTCCGCGAGGATCCGGTGCGCATGCTGCGCGCCGCGCGCTTCGAGGCAAAGCTCGGGTTCAGCATCGATCCGCATACCGCGCGGTTCATCGGCCCGTTGCGCGAGCTGCTCGCGGCGGTGCCGCCGGCGCGTCTCTTTGATGAGGCCTTGAAGCTTTTCCTCACCGGGTACGGCGCACGCGGCTTCGGGGTGTTGCGCCGCCGGGGACTGCTGGCGGCACTGTTGCCGACCGTGGACGCCTACTTCGTGAGTCACCCCGGCAGTCTGGTCGAGAAGCTCCTGATACAGGGCCTGGAGAACACCGATGCCCGGGTTGCCGCCGACAAGGCGGTCACGCCGACGTTCGTGTTCGCACTCCTCTTATATGGACCCATCGCGGGCATCATCGAGGCTACCGCGCCTGAGCGCTGGCACGAGCTTGCCACCATCCTCGATGCCTGCGATCAGGCCACGCGCGAGGCGCAGACGCGCATCGCCATTCCGCGGCGTTTCTCACTCGGGGTGCGCGAGATGTTCGCGCTGCAGCCGCGACTGGAACATCCGCGCGGGCGGCGGGCCCTGCGGGTCCTTGAGCATCCGCGCTTCCGCGCCGCGTACGACCTGTTGTTGCTGCGCGCCCAGTTTGGCCTTGCGCCGGCGGAAATGGCGCGGTGGTGGACCCGTCTGCAGGAGGTTTCGCCTGAGGAGCGGGGCGAGATGGCCGATGCACTCGTTGGCGGCGCGCGCCCCGGCCCTGCGGAGCCGCGCGCCACTGGCGCCCCGCGCCGCCGCGGTGGGCGCCGCCGCCGCCGTGCACCCAAGCCCGCTCCCTGAACCGCGAGGGTTTGCACGGCATGCAGACCTGGTGGCCGGCCTACATCGGCATCGGCAGCAATCTTCAGGACCCACAGGCACAGGTGCTCGCCGCACGCGCGCGGCTTGCTGGCCTGCCGCTGACACGCCTGGTGCTGGCATCCCCGCTGTACGCTTCGCGCCCGCTGGGGTCCGTCGTGCAACCTGACTTCGTCAACGCGGTTGCGGGCATCCTCACCCGCCTCGATGCAGCCGCGCTCCTTGGCGAGCTGCGCGGCATCGAGACGGCGCTTGGACGGCCGGCAGAGCGAGCGCGCTGGGGCCCGCGCGTCATCGACCTGGATCTTCTTTCTTACGGGCGCGAGCGCCGCCCGGATGGGGCGCTGGTGCTGCCCCATCCCGGGATAGTGGAGCGCAACTTCGTTCTGTATCCTCTGGCCGACATTGCCCCGGATCTGGATCTGCCGGGCTTGGGCCGAGTGGCCGAGCTCAAGGGACGGGTCGCGTCCGCGGGACTAACGTTGTTGCAGGCACATGGCGAGCGAAGCAGCGCATAAGTACATCGTGGTCGAGGGTCCGATCGGGGTAGGCAAGACCAGCCTCGCGCGGCGGCTCGCCGCCAGTCTTGCCGCGCAGCCAGTGCTCGAGCAGGAGGCCGGGAACCCCTTCCTCGAGCGCTTCTACAAGAACCCGCGCGCCGGGGCGCTGCCAACGCAGCTGTACTTCCTGCTGCAGCGCGCGCAGCAGCTGGCGGCGCTCAAGCAGGCGGATCTGTTCGCCCCGACTCGCGTCGCCGATTACCTGCTCGAAAAGGATCGGCTGTTCGCGCGCGTCACGCTCGATGACGCCGAGTACGCACTCTATGAGCAGCTGTACGCGAAGCTCGATATCCAGGCACCCAAGCCGGATCTGGTGGTGTACCTGCAGGCCCCGGTCGACGTGCTGATCGAGCGCATCAGCAGGCGCGGGGTGCAGTACGAGCAGTACATCGAGCGGCAGTACCTGGAACGCCTGAACGAGGCCTACGCGCGCTTTTTCCACGAGTTCGACGCGGCGCCGCTCTTGATCGTGAATGCAGCCTCGATCGACCCGGTCGCGAACCAACGCGACTATGACGAGCTGCTCGCTGCCATCAAGCGCATGACGCGCGGGCGCCTCTACTACAACCCGTTGCGCAGCCGCGCGATCTAGCTACACTCGCAACCGTCATGTACACCCACCTGCAACGCGACGTCAGCCGGCCGCCGGTCACGCTGGCGACGCTCGCGCGCATGAAGGCTGACGGCGAGAAGATCGCGAGCCTGACATGTTATGACGCGAGCTTCGCAGTGCTGCTGGATAGCGCCGATGTCGACGTGGTGCTGGTGGGGGACTCGCTCGGGATGGTGATCCAGGGCCACGACACGACCGTGCCGGTCACCATGGACCAGATGGCGTACCACAGTTCCATGGTGGCGCGCGGCCTGCATCGGCCGTTCCTGGTCGCCGACCTGCCGTTCATGAGCTATCCGACCAAGGAGCTCGCGCTTGCCAACTCGGTGCGCCTGATGCAGGAAGGTGGCGCGCAGATGGTCAAGCTGGAAAGCGGCGGCAAGCAGACCGAGATCGTGGAGTTCCTTGCCAGCCATGATATCGCGGTGTGTGCGCACCTGGGACTGAAGCCGCAGTCGGTTCATAAGACCGGCGGATTTCGCGTGCAGGGGCGCGAGCGGGAAATGGCGGTGCGCCTGGTCGATGAAGCCAAGCGCCTGGAAACCGCGGGCGCCGACATCGTGCTGCTCGAGTGCATCCCCGCCACGCTCGGCAAGACCATCACCGCGGAGCTGCACGTGCCGGTGATCGGCATCGGCGCGGGACCCGACACCGACGGCCAGATCCTGGTCACCTACGACATCCTGGATATCACCACCGGCAGAAAGCCGCGCTTCGTGCGCAACTTCATGGACGGGGCGAGCAGCAATCTCGACGCGCTGCAGCGCTATGTGCGCGCCGTGAAGCAGCACGAATACCCGGCCGCCGAGCACTGCTTCTGACGGCCGCCGCGCGCTGGCGGCCGCGGCACACCCAACACAAATGGACACCGTAACGACGATTGCCGCGGTTCGCGAGCACGTGCGGGCCTGGCGTCGGCAGGGCCTGCGCGTGGCCTTTGTCCCGACCATGGGCAATCTGCACGCCGGGCACGTGAGTCTCATCGAGGCGGCGCGCCGTCATGGCGAGCGCTTCGTCGCGAGCATTTTCGTGAACCCGATGCAGTTTGGGCCGAATGAGGACTTCGCCCACTATCCACGCACGCCGCTTGAGGATGCACGCATGCTGGCTTCGGCAGGCTGCGACCTCATGTTCAGCCCCGAGGTGCGCGAGGTCTATCCCAACGGTGCCGAGCGCGCCACCCGCGTCGAGGTGCCGGGCCTGTCGCGCGTCCTGTGCGGGGAGTTTCGTCCGGGGCATTTCGAGGGCGTCAGCACGGTGGTGGCGAAGCTGTTCCATATCGTGGAGCCGGACGTCGCCGTGTTCGGTGAGAAGGATTTTCAGCAGCTCGCCATCATCCGCCGCATGGTGGCGGACCTGTGCATGCCGGTCGAGGTCATCGGCGCACCCACGGTGCGCGACGCTGATGGGCTGGCGATGAGTTCGCGCAATCAGTACCTGACGGCGCAGGAACGCTCGGTGGCGCCGATCATCTACGCCACGCTGCAGGCGGCGGCCACGCGCCTGGCCGCCGGAGATGCGGAAATTGCCAGCATCGAGCGCTGCGGCGTGCAGACGCTGGAGCAGGCCGGTTTCCGGCCTGATTACTTTGCGGTGCGCGAGGCTCCTGACCTGAATCCGCCGTCCCCGGGCGCACGCAATCTCGTGGTGCTCACCGCCGCGCGCGTGGGCAAAGCGCGCCTCATCGACAACGTGCAGGTCACCCGCCCGTAAGGGCCTGACGCTCCAGCGCCCACGCCACGTGCTCACGCACCAGGGGTGAGCCGTCCTCGCGGCGCTCCTCGAGTGCCCGGCGGTTGTCCACCGAGCGCGGTGCATTTCCCAATGCGACCGCGATGTTGCGCGACCAGCGCTCGTAGCCGATGCGGAAAATCGCGGAACCGCGCATGCGTTCCTCGAACTGCGCCTGCGTCCAGCGAAACACTGCCGACAACACCGGCGCGTCCAGGCCGTGGCGAACTTTCATGTCCGGATGGGCCGCCGTGCGTGCGAACTTGTTCCACGGACACACGAGCTGACAGTCATCGCAGCCGTAGATGCGGTTGCCGATGGCGGCCCGCAGCTCTACGGGGATGGCGCTGCGATGTTCAATCGTGAGGTAGGAAATGCAGCGCCGCGCATCCAGGCGATAAGGCGCGACGATGGCCGCGGTGGGGCAGGCCGGCATACAGGCCGTGCACGTGCCGCAGTGCGCGCCGCCTGGCTCATCGAGGGGCAGCGGCAGGTCGGTGAGGATTTCCCCGAGGAAGAAGTACGAGCCCGCGTCGCGTGCGATGAGGTTGGTGTGCTTGCCGATCCAGCCGAGCCCCGCATCCCGCGCGTGCGCCTTTTCCAGCACCGGCGCGCTGTCGACACACACACGGTAGCCGAATGGACCGATGAGACCGTGTAGCTCCTGCGCCAGGCGTTTCAGCGCCTGGCGCAGGATCTTGTGGTAGTCGCGCCCGAGGGCGTAGCGCGACACGTAGGCGAGCCCAGGCTGCGCCAGGACGTCCCCGGCGGCGCGCGCTTCCCCCGGCCAATAGTCCATGCGCGCGCTCAGTACCCGCACGGTGCCGGGGGCGAGCTGCTGCGGGCGGCTGCGCATGACGCCGTGGCGCTGCATGTAGTGCATCTCGCCGTGAAAGCCCTGTGCGAGCCAGTGCAGCAGGTGTCGCTCGTCCTCTGGAAGGGTGATGCCCGCCACGCCCAGCGCGCCAAAGCCGAGCGCGCGGGCGCGCACGGTGAGTTCGCGCTTGACCGCGTTGAGGTCGATCACGGCCCAGTATAATGACGTCATGGCTCTGCCGACGCTTCTGTACTCCGCGACCCAGGTGCGCGCCCTGGATGCCCACGCCGTGGATGAGCTGGGCATCAGCGGCTACACGCTCATGAAGCGCGCCGGCGAGGCGGCACTGCGCTTCCTGCGCACGCGCTGGCCGACGGCGCATCGCATCGTCATCGTGTGCGGTTCCGGGAACAACGGCGGTGATGGCTACGTCCTGGCGCGGTTTGCGCAGGCTGCGGGACTGACGGTTTCGGCGTTGAGCGCCGGCGCCGTGGGCGCGTTGCGCGGGGACGCGCGCCAGGCGTATGAGGATTTTCGGGCCAGCGGCGGGATGGTTCAGCCGTTCGCGGCGGAGCTGCTGGGCGCGGGCGAGCTCATCGTGGATGCGCTGCTTGGCACCGGCATGCGCGGCGGCGTGCGCGAAGATTTCGCACAGGTGATCCGCGCCATGAACAGCGGCAAGCTGCCGGTGTTTTCTCTGGATGTGCCCTCAGGACTTGACGCCGACACGGGCGCGGCAGCAGGCGAGGCGGTGCGTGCCGAGGCGACCGTTACCTTCGCGGGACTTAAGACCGGGCTTTTCGTCGGCGACGGTCCGCAGTTCAGCGGCAGCGTCTTCTTTGACGATCTGGAGCTTACGGCCACGCAGCCGGCCGGCTTCACGCCGGCTCTGACGCGCATCGTCGAGGCGGAGATTCACGAGGCGCTGCCGCGCCGCGCGCGTGCCTCGAACAAGGGTGACTTTGGCCGCGTACTCATCGTCGGCAGCGGTGCTGGCATGCCCGGAGCGGTACGGCTCGCAGGCGAAGCGTGTCTGCGCTCGGGGGCGGGGCTGGTCACCGTCGCGGTCGCCGCCGAGAACGTCGCGCCCATCGCGGCCGGACGACCGGAGCTGATCTGTCTGGCACTTACGAGCGAGCAGGTCCTGGACGAAGCGATGACGCGTGCGGATGTGATCGCCATCGGCCCGGGACTCGGGCGCACGAGCTGGGCCAGTCGCGCGCTTGCCGCGGTGCTCACCAGCGACAAGCCGCTCGTGGTCGACGCCGACGCGCTCAATATTCTGGCTGTGCAAGGCATTCGTCCCCGTGACAACTGGATCCTCACGCCACACCCGGGCGAGGCGGCGCGGCTCTTGGGTGTCAGCGCCGAGGAGGTGCAGCGCGATCGTCTGGGCGCCCTGGCCCGGCTGATCGAACGCTGTCATGGCACGGTCGTTCTGAAAGGGGCGGGCACGCTCGTGGGCGCCGTCGGCCACACGCCGGGCGTATGCGAGCGCGGCAATCCCGGCATGGCAAGTGCCGGCATGGGCGACATACTGACCGGCGCGATTGCAGGAATCCTCGCGCAGTGCCGCGACCCGTGGCGTGCGGCGCGGGTGGGCGTGCTGGTGCACGCGCTGGCCGGGGATGCCGCGGCCCGCGGTGGTGAGCGCGGGCTTCTGGCCAGTGATGTGTCGCGCGAACTGCAGCGCTGCGTCAACCTGTGATCGATGCGCACACATTGCCCCGCGGCTGCTGACACCGAAGCACTCGGTGGCCGCATGGCTCGTGCGCTCCCCTCGGCGGGGGCCGCGCCGGTGGTGCTGTACTTGTGCGGTGATCTGGGCGCGGGCAAGACCACGTTCGCCCGCGGATTCCTTGCGGGCCTCGGTGTACACGGCCCGGTGCGCAGTCCCACCTACACGCTCCTTGAGCTCTACGCGGCGGGCGCCCTGACGGTCGTGCACCTGGACCTGTACCGCCTCAATCATGCCGGCGAGCTCGAGGCGCTGGGCTTGCGCGAGTGGGCAGGACCTGAGCACGTGTGGCTTATCGAATGGCCGGAGCGCGGGGGCGGCCGGCTGCCGCATGCTGATCTCACGCTCGCCTTTTCGGTGGGTGCGCACGGGCATGACGTCAGGCTGAGCGCTGGTTCCGCGCTCGGGGAGTCCTGGCTGTCGGCACTTGAGACTTCTGCCGCGAAGTCGTAGATTACGCCGCAACTTGCATCGCGAACTACATGATTATCAAGATTTTTAGCGGAAGTAGCCTTGCCGCTGTTGCGAGCCTTGCGGCCCTGTCGGTGGCGCAGGCCGGGGCATTGCCGGAATTGCGCGCTGTGGCGCTCTTAGCCGGGACACAATCCGCGCAACTCACTCTGGATGTGAACGAGGGTGCGGCCCACCAGCTCTTCACCCTCGAAAACCCCGATCGCATCGTCATCGACCTCCCGCATACGCATCTGGCGCCCGGTTTTCGCTTGCCGGCCGCCGCCGGCGTCGTGACAGCGGTGCGTGTGGGGGAGCCCTCACGCGGAACACTGCGCGTGGTGCTGCAGCTGCGGTCCGCGCTGCCCGCCCACAGCGCCTGGGTGGGTGAGGGGGCAGCGCGGCAACTGTTGGTGAGTCTCGGAGAGCCGTCCGCAGTGGTGGCGGGTGCGGGTCCGAAGTCCGTGGCCGCGGCGCATGCCCCGGGCGATGGGGACCGCGACGTGATCATCGCCGTGGATGCCGGGCATGGTGGCGAGGATCCGGGCGCCATTGGCCACGGCGGGACGCGTGAGAAGGACGTGACGCTCGCCATTGCGCGCGCGCTTGCCGAGCGCATCAATGCCGAACCGGGCATGCGCGCCGTGCTCACACGCAACCGCGACGAGTTCCTGGAATTGCGCGATCGCATCCGGCGCGCCCGCGTCGCGCACGCCGACATGTTCATCTCCGTGCACGCCGATTCGATCGCGGATCGCAGTGTGACCGGGGCTTCAGTGTATGTACTGTCGGTGCACGGAGCTTCCAACGAGGCGGCCCGCTGGCTCGCGGAACGGGAAAACGCGGCCGACCTCGTGGGTGGCGTACGCCTTGATGACAAGGGGGCGCTGGCGCCGGTCCTGCTCGATGCCACCCAGAGCGAAATCATCGGTGTGAGCGCCACGGCGGCAGAGCGCGTGGTGGCGGCCCTCGAGGGTGTGGGTGAGGTGCGTAAGGCGCAGGTGCAGCACGCGGGCTTCGTGGTGCTGAAGTCCCCGGACATTCCGTCGATGCTGATCGAGACCGCCTACATCTCCAATCCCGAAGAGGAACGGCGCCTGCGCAGCGCGAGTCAGCAGGCGCACCTCGCCGATGCCATCGCGAGCGGTGTGCACAGTTACTTCATGCACAACCCCCCGGACGGCACCCGCTTCAAGCAGGAGCGGCGCAGCACCCTCGCCAGCGCTGCGGACGCGCAGTCCGCGCCCGCCACGCCCTAAGCCCGCCTGCCTCAAAGGTTCGCGCAGCGCGCGGTACACTGCGCGGCCATGCCTATTCGCGTGCTTGCCGATGAACTTGTTGACCAGATCGCCGCCGGCGAGGTCATCGAGCGGCCGGCCTCGGTGGTCAAGGAACTGGTCGAAAACAGCCTGGACGCGGGCGCCACCCGCATCGAGGTCGATGTCGAGCGCGGTGGAGTGGGTTTGATCCGGGTGCGCGATGACGGCCGCGGCATCGGTGCCGCCGAATTGCCCCTGGCCCTCGCCCGGCACGCCACCAGCAAGATCGCTTCCCTCGATGACCTGGAGGCGGTGACGACGCTCGGCTTTCGCGGCGAGGCACTGCCCTCGATCGGCTCGGTGTCGAAGCTGCGCATCGCATCGCGCGCCGAGGGCGCTTCGCAGGGTGCGGAAATTAGCATCGCAGGCGGCGCTGCGGCCCCCACCCGCCCGGCAGCGCATCCGGCCGGCACGACCATCGAGGTACGTGACCTTTTTTTCAATGTGCCGGCGCGGCGCAAGTTCGTACGCAGCGACACGACCGAACTTACGCACATCGCCAGACTCGTGGAGCGCCTGGCGCTGTCACGCTTCGACGTCGCCTTCAGACTGCGGCACGGTAACCGGGTGCTGCTTGATGCGCCCGCGGTGGGCGACGGCGGTACGGATAGCGCACGCCTGGACGAGGTCCTGGGAAGCGAGTTCACGACCGCGGCCATCACCGTGAGTCACGCCGCGGGTCCCGTCATGCTCTCCGGCTGGATCGGCTTGCCGACGCGCTCGCGCGCGCAGCCCGATCAGCAGTTCTGGTTCGTGAACGGCCGCAGCGTGCGCGATCGGTTGCTGATGAACGCCGTGCGGCTCGCGTACCGGGATGTTCTGTATCACGGCCGGCATGCCGCCTACGCGCTCTATCTGACGCTTGCCCCGAGGCTCGTCGACGTCAACGCGCATCCGTCCAAACTCGAAGTGCGCTTCCGCGACAGCCGCCAGATTCATGACTTTGTCATGCGCGCCGTGGAGCGCTCGCTCGCGGGAACCAAGCCCGTGTTCGCGGCTGCCGCAGGCGCCGTGGACGCCGCCGGGTACGCGGGCGTTCCCGCGCACGCTGGCGCTGGCTTGCGTGCGGGTGCCGGCGCGGCTCGCGGGCTGCCGTTCTACGATGCGGCGCGCGACCCGTGGACGCTCGCCGCCAGTGTGCAGCAGGAAGGAGCGGCATCCACGTGGCCGTCGGCCGCTTCTGCGCCGCTGACATCCGCGTCCGCGGACGAGCAACCGCTCGGCACCGCGCTCGCTCAGCTGCATGGGGCCTACATCCTCGCCCAGAATCACGACGGCCTCGTGCTGGTGGACATGCACGCGGCTCACGAACGCGTGCTGTACGAGAAATTCAAGGCGGAGCGGGCCGGCGCCGCACCGGCGTCGCAACAGCTGTTGCACCCCGTAGTGATTGACCTCAAGGCGCATGAACTGGAGGCGTTGCTTGAGCGACGTCAGGAGTGGGAGCAGGCGGGCTTCGAAGTGGACGCCCTGGGGCCGACACGGTTGGCGCTGCGACGCGTACCTGCGGTGCTGAACGTGGCCGACATTCCGGGGATCGTCGGCGCCCTGGTTCAAGACCTGACACTCGACACCGGCAGCCATCATCTGGAGGCGGCTGCCGACCGCTTCCTCGGTACCTTGGCTTGCCGCAGCGCGATACATGCGCACCGCCGCCTGACACTGCCGGAAATGAATGCGCTGCTGCGGCAGATGGAGGCGACCGACCGGGCCAACCAGTGCAATCACGGCCGCCCGACCTGGACGCGCCTGTCGCTGCAGCAGCTCGACCAGTTGTTCCTGCGGGGGCGCTAGCGTGCCCGCTAGCGCGGGCTCCCCGCCGGTCCTGGTACTCACCGGACCCACCGGCAGCGGCAAAACTGACTGGGCGATCCGCCTCGCGGACGAGGCGCCGGTCGAGATCATCAGCGCTGACTCGGCGCTGGTGTATCGCGGCCTCGACATTGGCACCGCCAAGCCACCGCCAGACGTGCGGGCGCGCGTGCCGCATCATCTGATCGACATCTGCGATGCGGCTGAAGGCTATTCGGCCGGCCGCTTTGTGGCCGATGCGCTCACGTGCATCCGGGACATACGCGCGCGAGGCCGCGTGCCGCTGCTGGTGGGCGGGACGATGTTGTACCTGCGCTCACTGCTGCACGGGCTGGCGGTCCTGCCCGCGGCGGATCCGCATTTTCGTGCCCGCCTGGACGCCGAAGCTGCCGGGCGCGGCTGGCCGGCGCTGCATGCGCGGCTTCAAACCCTCGACCCCGAGGCCGCCGCCCGCATCAGCCCGAACGATGCCCAGCGGATCCAGCGGGCGCTGGAGGTCTGTCATACCACCGGCCGGCCGATTTCGGAATTGCAGCGCGCGACAGTGAGCCCGCTCGCAGGCTCACCGGTGAGGGTCTGGGTGCTGGCCCCGACCGATCGTGCGCGGCTGCACGAGCGGCTCGCGCGACGCTTCCACGCCATGATGGCCGCGGGCTTGCTTGCCGAAGTGCGTGCCCTGCACGGCCGCGGCGATCTGTCCGCCCGTCACGCGTCGATGCGTGCGGTGGGGTACCGGCAGTTATGGGCTCATCTCGATGGGGAATATGACCTCGATGAGGCGGTCCGGCGGGCAATTGCCGCGACGCGCCAACTGGCAAAGCGGCAGCTGACCTGGCTGCGCGCGCAACGCAGCACCCAGTGGCTCGATCCGGAATTAAGTCAGCTGTCGTGGAATCGAGACATACGCGAGGAACTCAACCGCCGTGGGCTTTGACAGACGCTGCATGTTAAGATTGTGCGCGTCGGACCTCGCCGTTGGCGGGGCAGTTAGCTTGTGTGTCAGATCGCGGAACACGGAAGTTCGTGTGCGGTCTATCGTCGTAGCGAAAAATTCAAAGCAGCAAAAAACAAGGAGAACCTATGGCCAAAGGTCAGTCTCTTCAAGACCCGTTTCTGAACGCCCTGCGCAAGGAGCGCGTGCCGGTATCGATTTACCTGGTGAACGGCATCAAGTTGCAAGGCCAGATCGACTCCTTCGATCAGTTTGTCGTGCTGCTGAAGAACAGCGTCAGCCAGATGGTCTACAAGCACGCGATCTCAACCGTTGTGCCGGCGCGCAACGTGCACTTGTCCAGCGAAGAGGGTGAGGGCGCCCCGGAGACGCCGGCCGCCTGATGTTCGAACGCCCACGGAGCGGTGAGCGCGCGGTACTGGTGCGCCTGGGTCTGGGCGCCCCCGTCGACCCGGAAGATCTGCAGGAATTTACCCAGCTGGCGCTGTCAGCCGGCGCGACGCCGGTCGCCACCGTGACCGGCCGGCGTGAGCGGCCCGATCCGCGTTATTTCCTCGGCAGCGGCAAGGCCGAGGAGCTGCGCGCGGCGGCGCACGAATCCCAGGCGGACGTCATCCTCGTCGATCACGCCCTGTCGCCCAGCCAGGAACGCAACCTGGAGAAGCTCATCGAGCGCCGCGTGCTCGATCGCAATGGCCTGATCCTCGATATCTTCGCGCAGCGTGCGCGCAGCGCCGAGGGTCACGTCGAGGTGGAACTTGCGCAGCTCAAGCACATCGCCAGCCGCCTGGTTCGCGGCTGGACTCACCTGGAGCGCCAGAAGGGCGGCATCGGCCTGCGCGGACCGGGCGAGACGCAGCTCGAGAGTGACCGCCGCATCATCGCGACGCGCGTGCGGGTTCTCACCAAGAGGCTCGATAAAATCAAGCAGCAGCGCGAGACCGGCCGGCAGCGGCGCGCGGAAATCCCTGTGCCCTCCGTTGCCCTGGTGGGCTACACCAACGCCGGCAAGTCGACGCTCTTCGGCGCACTGACCGGTACGGACGCCTACGTCGCGGACCAGCTGTTNNTTCATCCGCGAGCTGCCGCACGAGCTGGTGGCGGCCTTCCAGTCCACGCTCACCGAGGCGCGCGCGGCGACCCTGCTGGTGCACGTCGTGGATGCGAGCAACCCGCGACGCGATGAGCAGATCGCCCAGGTGGATGCCGTACTCGACGACATCGGCGCGGGCGACATCCCACAGATCCTGGTCTACAACAAGATCGATCGTGTGGATGCGCCGGCGCACCTTGATCGCGACGCGAACGGCCGTGCCACCGCCGTGTGGATCTCCGCGCAGCAGCGTACCGGCCTGGAGCTGCTCACTGCGGCGGTCGCCGAGCGGCTCTCGCGCTTCGCGCGCCGCGCGCGCCTGCGGGTACCGGCGAGCGCCGGGGCGCTGCGCTCGCGCCTGTATGCGGCCCACGCGGTACGCGCGGAAAGCGCGGCTGAGGACGGCTCCCTCGAGTTGGCTGTGGAACTCCCGGACCTCGAGCTACTGGTGCTGGCGCGCACGGCGGGGGTGCAGATTCTGGAGGTGCAGGCGGCGGAAATGCCTTGTACGCCCGGGAGCGCCTACCTACAATCCTCCGGCATCCCGCGCGCAATCAAGTCGCGCTGACATCACACGATTGCCCTCATATGGCCTGGAATCAACCAAACGGTCAGAACAATCCGTGGGGACGCCGCCCGGGCCAGGGCGGTGGCGACCTCGATGAGCGCCTGAAGCGCTGGCAGAAGAAGCTCGAGTCGTTGCTGCGGCCGGGTGCGGGCGGCGAGGGCGCATGGCTGTGGCTGATCGCCTTCCTCGTGGTCCTGTGGTTCTTCGTCGGCTTGTACCAGATCACGGCCGCGGAGCGCGGAGTCATCCAGCGCTTTGGAAAGTTTGTGGAAGTACGACCGCCGGGCGTGGGCTGGCGGCCCTGGCCGATTGAGAGCGTCACCAAGGTCGATGTCGCCAGCATCAATTCCAGCGACTTCAAGTCGCGTGTGCTGACCTCCGACGTCAACCTCGTCGACCTGCACTTCGCGGTGCAGTACCAGTTCACCGATCCGGTGAAGAAACTGTTCCGGGTGCGCGACCCGGAGAGCACTTTGAGCGAAGTGAGCGAAAGCGCTATCCGCGAGATCGTCGGACGCAGCACCCTCGATGATGTGCTGGTGGGAACGACGCGCCCGGAGATCACCCGCCGCACCAAGGAGCTGATCCAGCACACCCTGGACTATTACAACGCCGGCATCACGGTCACGACCGTCAACCTCGAGGATGTGCAGGTGCCCGACGCGGTGATCCCATCGCAACGGGATGCGAACAAGGCGCAGGCGGACAAGGAGCGCTTCACCCTCGAGGCGGAGGCCTACGCCAACGGCATCGTCCCGGTGGCGCAGGGCCAGGCGGTGCGCATGCAACAGGACGCGCAGGCCTACAAGTCCAAGGTCACGGCCATCGCCGAAGGCCAGGCGTCGCGCTTCAGCCAGCTGGAAGCCGCGTACTCGCAGGCGCCTGAGGTTACGCGCCGGCGCCTGTACACCGAAACCATCGAGGGCATCCTCGCGCGCTCGCACAAGGTGCTGATCGACGGCCACGCGGGCAGCAACATGATCTACCTGCCGATCGACAAGCTGCTGGAGAAGAGCGCCGCGCAGGCCGAACAGGGTACGGACGCGGCCGGCAGCGCGCCTAAGGATCAGGACCCAGGAACCGCCGAGGCGCGCGGACGGGGAGAGCGCTGATGAACACGCGTCTCTTTGTGATATTAGTGGCGATTGGTCTGCTGCTGCTCGGCTGCGCGCTGACACTCTTCACGGTGAGTGAGTCGCAGCTCGCCATCCGCACCGAGTTTGGCAAGATCCTCGACACCGACTACAGGCCCGGCCTGCATGCCATGTGGCCGTGGGATTCTGTCACCAAGTTCGACAAGCGCATCCTGTCGCAGTCGTACGCCGGTGAAACATTTCTGACCAACGACAATCGCGGCCTGATCGTCGATTTCTACGTGAAGTGGCGCGTGAAGGATCCGACGCTGTTTTACACCACCACCGGTGGCCGCGAGGAGCAGGCCGGCGAGCGGCTCGCCGAGATCGTCAAGGACGGTATCAAGAGCGTGGTGGCGCAGCGCACGCTGCAGCAGATCGTATCGGCGGAGCGCGCCGCGGTGACCGGCGAGATGTTCGGCCAGGCGAGCCGCAATGCAGCCGGACTAGGCGTGGAGCTGGTCGACGTACGCGTGCAGCGTATCGACCTTCCCGATGAGGTCGCGGCGCGCGTCTACGAGAGCATGAAGCAGAACTTCGCCAAGACCGCCAACCGTCTGCGCGCGGAAGGGCAGAGCGCCAGCGCCGGCATCCGCGCCACCGCGGAGCGCCAGCGCACCGAGATCGTCGCCGACGCCGAGCGCGACGCGCTGCGGGTGCGCGGCGAGGGTGATGCGATCGCGACGCAAACCTACGCGCGCGCCTACTCGAAGGACCCGGAGTTCTACGCTTTCTACCGCAGCCTCGATGCCTATGAACGTTCGCTCGGCAAGGACGGTGACCTGCTGGTGGTGACGCCTGACGGGGAATTCTTCAAATACTTCAAGGATCCCACCAGGCGCGGTAAGTGAATTTCACCGACTTCCTCGCCGCGCTGGGCCTGTTCCTGGTGTTGGAAGGCATCGCGCCGTTTCTCAACCCACAGGGGTTGAAACGCGCACTGACGAGGCTCTTGCAGGTGCAGGACCGTGAGTTGCGCATTGCCGGGCTTGGCTCCATGCTGGTCGGCGTCGTCATCCTGTTTGTGGTGCGTTAGGGCGTGTTAACACTGGGGACCAGCTGTGTGATACGGCGGCAGTCGGCCAAAGCCACGCCTTTGGCCGGCGGAAACGAAGTTGATATCCGCCAAAATCGCCGCAGGCGATTTTGGCCAATCGACTAGGGGGTCGTTGAATCGGTGGGTAAGTTTGTCGTCATCATCGGCACCCAGTGGGGCGATGAAGGCAAGGGCAAGGTTGTTGACCTGCTCACCGACGGCGCCGCCGCGGTGGCCCGCTTTCAGGGCGGCCACAATGCCGGCCACACGCTGGTCATTGGCGGCCGCAAGACCATCCTGTCGCTCATTCCTTCAGGGATCCTGCGCGAGCAGGTGCGCTGTTTCATCGGCAATGGTGTGGTGCTGTCGCTCAAGGCGCTGCTGAGCGAGAGCCAGACGCTGATCGAGCAGGGCGTACCGGTATTCGAGCGACTCGCCCTCTCGCCGCACTGTCCCCTGATCCTGCCCTCGCACGTGGCGCTCGACCAGGCGCGCGAGCGGGCGCGCGGCGCGAATGCCATCGGCACCACCGGGCGCGGTATTGGACCTGCGTACGAGGATAAGGTGGCGCGGCGCGCGGTGCGGGTCGCGGACCTGTTCCAGCGCGACCGCTTCGCCGCCAAACTGGGCGAGCTGCTGGATTTTCACAACTTCGTTCTGCAGCACTACTACCGCCTGCCGGCGCTGGATTTCCAGAAAACCCTCGATGAGCAACTCGAGCTCGGCGCCCGGATCGCGCCGCTCGTCACGGACGTAACCCGCGCTCTGAGCGAGTTGCGCGGCAGCGACGCGAACGTACTCTTCGAGGGTGCGCAGGGCGCGATGCTCGATGTCGATCTGGGCACCTATCCCTATGTGACCTCTTCCAACACCACGGCGAGCTTCGCCGGCACCGGCACGGGATTAGGTCCGCGCGCCTTCGACTATGTGCTGGGTATCGTCAAAGCCTACACCACGCGCGTGGGTGCCGGGCCCTTCCCGACGGAGCTGTTTGATGACTACGGCGAGCACCTGTCGCGGGTCGGGCACGAGTTCGGTTCGGTCACCGGACGGCGCCGGCGCTGCGGCTGGTTCGACTCGGTGGCGCTCAAGCGCGCGATCATCAACTCGAGCGTTTCTGGCCTGTGCATCACCAAGCTCGACGTGCTCGATGGGCTGGACACCATCCGCGTCTGTGTGGGTTACCGCATCGATGGCGCCGTCACCCCCGAGCCGCCGATGAGCTTCGAGGGTTACGCCGGGATTGAGCCGGTGTACGAAGAGCTGCCCGGCTGGAGCGAGTCCACCGTCGGTGTCACCCGCTACGATGCACTGCCGGGGAATGCACGCGCGTATCTTGAGCGCCTGTCGGTGCTCGTCAACGTGCCGATAGACATGATCTCAACGGGACCCGATCGCGACGAGACCATCGTGCTGCGGCACCCCTTCGGAGCGTGACCCTGAACGCGTCTCCTGGCGCACGGACCTTACCGGCCGTGCGACTGGCGTTGGCGTTCGTCATCGTCGGCGCCTGCATCCTCGCCGCCGGCTGCTGGCGCGTGTATTCCAACACCTGGGATGAGCCGGAGCACCTCGCCGCAGGGGTGGAGCTGCTCGACCGGGGCATGTACGAATACGACACCGAGCACCCGCCGATCGGCCGGGTCTTCATGGCCCTGGGCCCCTATCTGGCCGGCGCGCGCTCCTTCGATACCCCGGGGCCGGAGGGCACACGCGAAGGCGTAGACATCCTTTACTCAGGCGCGCACTACGAGCGCTATCTCACGCTCGCGCGACTCGGCATGCTGCCGTTTCTCGCGCTGCTGCTGTTCGTGACCTGGTTGTGGGGCCGCGCGCTCTTTGCCTCGCAGGGCATGGCATTGCTCGCGGCGTTGCTGCTCGCATCCGTGCCGCCCATTCTCGGCAACGCAGCGCTTGCAAGCCTGGATGTGGCGGCGGCGGCAACCATGCTGCTGGCGTTCTACACGCTGCAACGCTGGCTCGTGAGCGCGGGTTACAAGGATGCGGTGCTCTTCGGTCTCACTGCCGGGTTTGCCGTCGGGACCAAGTTCTCGGCCGTGCCATTCGTGGGTCTTGCACTCATGATTCTGGCACTGGTGCGCTGGAGGTGTGGTCCGGGTCACCCGGGCACCGAGGCCGCGCCGCTGCGCGCCACGCCGCGCGCGTGGCTGACGGGGCTTGCGATCGTCATCGCCACCGCGATGCTGCCGCTGCTGCTCGCCTACGGGCCGCGCGCCGCGAATCCCGCAGGCGTTGCCCACCGCTTCGACTGGGCCGTGTCCTACCTGCTGCAGGAGCGCGGCCTGGACCATCAGTTCGGAATTCTGCTGCAACATCTGTGGCTGCCGCGCCCGTTCAAGGACCTGGTCAACGGTATCGTCGCCGTCAAGGCGCACAACGACAGCGGACATCTGTCGTTTCTTCTTGGCCAGGTGAGTCTCACGGGCTGGTGGTACTTCTACCTGGTTGCGCTTGCTGTGAAGACGCCGCTGCCGCTGCTGGTGGCGGGGACTTTGGGACTTGCGGGACTCCTGCGGGAGGGGTGGAGGCAGCGCAATCCCTGGCACATCGCCCCCGCGGTGCTGGTGGTCACCATGCTGGTGTTCGCGAGCACCTTCAGCCGCATCAACATCGGCATCCGGCACGTGCTCATCCTCTATCCGTTTTTCGCATTCGGCGCCGTGTGGGTGTTGGCGCGCGCGTGGGCGGCACTGGTGATGCTGCGCCGACCGCGCCTGGTTGCGGCCGGCAAGGTCGGGTTGCTGGCGCTCCTGGCATGGCAGTTGAGTACGCTGTGGACTGCGTACCCCGACTACCTGCCGTATTTCAACGAGGCGGTCGCGCATCCGGAAGCGGTGCTGGTGGATTCCGATCTTGACTGGGGCCAGGACCTCAAGCGCCTGGAATGGCGTGCCGCGCAACTGAAAATCCAGCATCTTTCCCTGGCGTACCGGGGAACCGCACTGCTGTCCAGGGAGCCGCTGCCGCCATTCACCGATCTGCCGCCGCACCGGCCGACATCCGGCTGGGTGGCGATCTCGGAGCTGGCGCGGACGCGCAACCCCGACGACTACGCCTGGACCGCCGCGTACCAACCCGTCGAGCGGGTGGGTAAGACCATCGACCTGTACTACATCCCTTAGTCAACTGGGCAAAAGTCGCCTGCGGCGCTTTTGCCGGACATCAGCTTCGCTTCCGCGGGCAAAAGGCGCGGCTTTTGCCCGCTGGACAGTGACCTTACGTCTGCAGGCGCGTAATGCGCGCGAGCGGCGCCGGGTGCGAGTAGTAAAAGGCGGCGTACACCGGATCGGGGGTGAGGGTGCCGGCGTTGTCGCGCTGCAGTTTCACCAGCGCGCTCGCGAGTTGCGTGGCACTTGCGGTGCGGGTAGCGAAGGCGTCGGCCTCGAACTCATGGCGGCGTGACCACAACGAGGAGAGCGGGGTGAGGAAGAACGTGAACGCCGGGACGGCGAGTGCGAACAGCAAAAGCGCCGCATGCGTGGAGGCCGTTGGCACGCCGAGCGCGGCGTAGAATCCCGGCTGTCCCTTCAGCCAGCCGAGCACGGCAAGGCCCGCGAAGCTCATGGCGATCGACAGCAGCAACCGCTGGCGCACGTGCTTGAGTTTGAAGTGCCCGAGTTCATGTGCCAGCACCGCCTCGACTTCCGCGGGAGCGAGCCGCTCGAGGAGCGTGTCAAAGAACACGATGCGCTTGTTGCGCCCGATGCCGGTGAAATACGCGTTGCCGTGAGTTGAGCGCCGCGAGTTGTCGACCACGAAAACACCCTTGGAGGTAAAGCCGCAGCGCGCGAGCAGCGCCTCGATGCGGCCCTTGAGCGCCGCATCGGTGAGCGGTGAGAAGCGGTTGAAGAGCGGGGCGATGAACGCCGGCCACGCCCAGGCCATGAGGAACATGAAGGCCAGCCACAGGCCCCAGGCCCACAGCCACCACCAGCGCCCGGCGCGCTCCATAAGCACCAGGGTCGCGACCAGCAGCGGTCCGCCCAGCAGTACGGCGAGCGCCAGACCCTTGCCAAGGTCGGCGATGAACAACATGGGCGTCGTGCGGTTGAATCCGAAGCGCGCCTCCAGTACGAAGGTGCGCCAGACTGAAAGCGGCAGACTGACGAGCTGCATGACGAGCACGCAGCTGCCAATCACCGCGACGCCCAGCCAGGGTTGCGCGAGCCCGGTATGACGCCACAGGGCGTCGAGCGCCGCGATGCCTCCGCCGAGCGTCAGAACCAGGGTCAGGGCCAGTTCGACGACGGTGCCCACCCGCCCGAAGCGCACCTTGGCAATGGTGTAGTCGGCCGCCTTCGCGTGTTCAGCGCCGCTGATGCTGTCGGCGAACGGCGCCGGCACTTCACCGCGCAGGCGCGCGACCGTGGCTTCCTGGCGCCGGGAGAGCCACAGCTCGATGGCGGCGCCACCCAGGATGAGGAAAACGAATACGACAGTCAGCCAGGACATGCAGGGAAATCTACCACGTGGGTACGCCCACGAAACGCGCGACTAAGCCTGCGCGGCCCTCGGGCCGGGGGCGGCCGTACCCTGCGTGCGCTCGCGCATCCACAGCGCCACGGTGCACAGAAATGCCACTAGGCTGAGCAAGCCAAAGAACCACAGCATGGGCGTGTAACCGCCCGGGTTGCTGGCGCTGGCGCCGCTCATGTCGTTGATGTGCCCGGCGATGAGGTTCGCTCCAAAGAGGCCGACGTTCTGCAGGGTGGTCATGAGACCGTAGGCCGTGCCGAGGTGCTCCGGTGCGGAATAGCGCACCACGGTCGGCCATAGCACCGCGGGCAGGAAGGAAAAGCTCACCCCGAGCAGGGCCGTCGAGAGTCCGGCGNNCCGCGCAGGGCCGTTGAGAGTCCGGCACTGCCGGGGACGGCGCCCAGCACCAGGAAACTCAGCGGCAGCAGTACCGAGCCGCAGGCCAGCAGCAGCGCGTTACGGCCGAGGCGATCCAGCAGTAAGCCGAACACCGGCGTGGCAAACACCGCGGCGAGGAATACGTAACTGTTGAGTGTGCTCGCCTGTGTGAGCGTGAGGCCCTGGGCTTCCTGCAGGTACTTGATGGCGAAGGTGCTGCGGAACGGAAAGATGACGGAGTAGAACGTCACGCAGGTTGCGACCAGCAGCCAGTACTCACGCCTGAAAGTCAGGAGGTGCCGCCAGTCGAACCGCTCCGGCGCTGGTGGCAGCGCGAGTGTCCCGCGCGGCGCTTCGCGGCGGTCCACCCAGAAGAACATGAGCGCGCCGGCGAACGAGACGACCGCAAACCCGGCGGCGAGCCATAGCGGCGCCTGCCAGCCGTGCGCGTACAGATCGCTGGCGAAGGAGGGTGAACGGTCGGCGAGATACGATCCGAGGCGCGCGAGACTCAGGTTAACTGCAAACAGCAGCGCGAAGTAACGGCCGGTGAACCACTGTGCGAGTGCCACGGTCGTCGCCACCGCGAGCGTCTCGGAGCCGATGCCGAACAGCAGCCGGCCGATCACCATGACCGAAAAGTGCGCGCCGATCGCGGTCACCGCCGCACCCACGAGACAGATCGCCGTCGTGAACACGATCATGCGCCGCGCGCTCAGGCGATCCACCAGCACCCCGCCGATAACCGTCAGGAAAATGTTGGGCAGGCTGTAGATCGCGTTCAGCGTGCCGATCTGGGTGTCGCTGAAGTGCAGTTCGCGGGAGAGCTGTTCGGCTACCGGGCCGATCGAGTCGTAACCGTAGTAATTGCCGAGCATCACCAGCCCCACGGCGGTGAACATGAACGCCTGCACGGCGAAGCTGGGGGTCGAAGTACGCGCTGAAATCATGCGCGGCGCCGCGCGCGCCACGCCAGCCACAGTAGCGCGGCTGCGAAGACGAGCAGGGCCAGACCCCACCCCAGGTTGATATTGATCCCGAGCGAGCGTTGATAGATGGCGGGGTCACTGGTGAGGCCAAAACCGGCCAGCAGCAGGCCGAGGATGGCGAACATCACCCCGAGCGGTGTACGGATATCAAATCCCATGTGCGACCCTACCAGAAGAGCAGATTGAGCAGTAACGCGCCGGCGAGCACGCACGCGCCGAGTCCCGCAACCCAGGCCGGGATCGAGCCGGGCAGAAAGTAGTCCGTGCTGGTTTTCATGTGGCGCCGCAGTGTGAAGCCGACGCCCAACACGAACGCGAAGTACACGCCCATGTGGCCCAGTCAATCGTTGCCGGATGCATGTTCCCCCTTCGCGAGAAGCATTGTAGCGGTGCCCCGCCGTCAAGTGCATCCCACTGTGCTGGGGAGTAGTCTGGCGGGCAAGTGGGGGGCAGGCGCACGCATTCATAAGTGAAGCCGTTCATCATCAATAAGCACGGCAGGCTCGTGCTGCCGTCGAACTTCCTTCCGGAAATCGACTTCTCGCGGCTCAACACCCTCGAGCAGTTCTCGGCTGTCGTGAAGCGCGACTTTGACCAGAAAGCGCCCGCTGGACCCGAACTGCTGCAGCGGGTTGAAGCGCGCAGTTACCAGAGCCGCTACGACCTGCTGCGCGATCTCGGGCTGCACCTGTTCTGGATGAACCGTTACGCGATCACCATGTACGAGAAGCGCCCGGTGGCGTGGCGCCACGTGCCGAAAAAGCGCGACGACGTGTTTATTCCGCTCGTTAAGCCATGGCCGGACGGTGCGCGTAAGGTCGCCGCGGTGCAGGCGGAGTTCAACCGGCTGCCGGCGACCTGGAATGCGGATGCCGAGTACCGTATCTTTTCCCGCCTCTTCGATGTCTACAGCAACCGGCGGCACCACGCGACGGAGCTGCCGGCCATCAAGCCGACGGTCGCCGAGATCATGGAGGATCCGGCCAACCTGACCTTCCACATCGCCCTGTACGACCCGGACTTCAGCACCTTCTCGTTTGAGGAAATCGTCGATTGCCACGAGGAGGAGCCGGAGCTCGAGGCGCTCATGCGCTGGGCCATGGTGCTGTACAACCAGTATCCGTGGCACCGGCAGCACACGCGCCTCATCGAGGTGGGCAAGATAAAGGATGACGACGTGATTGCCGTCTTTTATCCGCGCGATCGTGAGGTGCTGCAGTTCATCCGGCGTGTCAAGGGTGCTCGCCCCGTGGGCGCCGCAGCGCCGCCAGTACCCGCGCCGGAAGCACGGCCGCCCACGAGCCCCATGGCGGCGCTGCACGTGGCGCAGCTGTGCAAGGTGCTGCCGCGGCTGGAGGCGCTGGCGGTGGTGAAGGGCGAGGTGCGCTGCACGAATGAAGACCTGGTGCGCAACGCCGCCTACAACTGGTCGCCGATGTCGGCGCAGGAAATCGTCGACAAGACGGGCATCGAGTGCCGCCTGTACACCGAGCGCAGCCTCGAGGACATCTCGCTGCAGGCCGCCCGTCGCGCGCTCGAGCACGCGCGGCGTAAACCCGAGGAAATAGGAGCTGTGATTTTCTGTACCTGCACCAGCACGCGCCTCTTACCCTCGATCGCCACCTGGATTTCCGGGCAACTGGGCATCCTGCAGACGCACGCGTCCTTCGATCTGGTGGCGGCATGCGCCGGCATGCTCTACGGGCTGGCGGAATGCGTGCGCCTGATGCAGGAGGTCAGGCGGCCGGTGCTACTGGTGTGCGCGGAGAAATTCTCCGACAAGATCGGCAGCGTGCGGCCGTCGCGCATGATATTCGGCGACGGCGCAGCAGCGCTGGTATTAGGTCCCGCGCCCGCCGGGGCGGCCAGCGACATCGATGTCATCCAGACCTACGCCAGCGGACCGTTCAGCGAGGTCAATTCGATCATCTGGCCGAACCCCGAGTTCGACAACAGCATCACGGTCTATGGGCCGCAAGTGCAGTCGCTGGTGCGGCGCTATCTCACGCAGATGATGCAGGAAATGCAGGCGGCGCGAGATCCCGCGGATCCGGGCCGCTCGCTCCTGGAAACCATCGACCTCGTCGTGCCGCACCAGGCCAACCGCACCATGGTCGAGAAACTGGCAGCCGCCGCGGGGCTTGCCCCCGAGCGGCTGTATTTCAACATCGCCAGGGTCGGCAACACCTCCGCGGCGAGCATCCCGCTCGCCATCTGGGACGCCGTTACCGATGGCGTGATCAAATGCCCGTCGCGAATTTTTACGCCAGGCTTTGGCGCCGGTGCGGTCGCCGGCTACGCGGTGATGCGCATTGACCCGCGCATTATCGTGCCCGCGCAGGCACCTTCCGCGGCGGCGCCGTCGGCCACCGGACGCGCGGATGAGGGCTCATCGATCGAGGACATGCGTGCGGCTTTCGCAGGGTGAGGCGCCGGGGGGCATTATCTGGCCCGCGGAGTTCGCGCCCGCCGTGGCGGGCGTGCATGTGCGCAACGAACTTCCCCTGGCCCGACCGGGGCTACCGAGCTAGCTGGGCTACGCCAGGTAGATGAAGCGCGCGACGCACAGCGCTGCGAGTACGTACACCAGCCAGTCCCGCGGGTGCGCCTGCCCCTTCACCAGCTTCAGCACCGCGTGGCTGGTGATGCCGAAGGCGAGGCCGTTGGCGATGGAGTAAGTCAGCGGAACCATGATCACGGTGAGGAAGGCGGGAATCGCGGCCGCCGGATCCGCCCAGTCAATTTCCGCGAGCGCGGCCATCATCATCGCACCGACCAGTACCAGGGCCGGTGCCGTCGCCGCCGTGGGAATCGCCTGCACCAGCGGAGCGAAGAACAGCGTGCACAGGAACAGGATCCCGACCACCACGGCCGTAAGGCCCGTGCGCCCGCCCACCGCAACACCCGCCGCGCTCTCGATATAACTCGTCACAGGGCTCGTGCCCGCCACCGCGCCCACCAGCATCGCGGTGGAGTCGGCAATCAGGATCCGGTTCAACCGCGGGATCGAGCCGTCGGGGGCGATCAGGCCGGCGCGCTTGGTGACGGCCACCAGCGTGCCGATGTTGTCGAACAGGTCGACAAACAGGAACACAAAAATTATCTCGACCAGCGACAGACCCAGGCCGCTCCTGAGATTCAGTGCCTGGCGTATGTCGAGCTTGAACGCCGTTGACGAGAGGTCGCCTAAGCTGTAGGCGCCGGGTGCGAAGTGCGCGAGCCCGAAGAGCCATGCGATGCCCGCCGTGATCAGGATGCCGAAGAGCATGGCTCCCTTGAGCCCGCGAGCCTGCAATCCGGCAATGACCAGCATGCCGAGGAGGGCGAGCGCGGCGGTGGGGGCCGTGAGGCTGCCCAGACCCACCATGGTGCCGGGTTTGGCGACGATGATGCCGGCATCCGCAAGTCCGATGAACGCGATGAAGAGTCCGACGCCGCCGGCGACCGCCGCAAACAGCGAACGCGGCACGGCACTGACGATCAGCTGCCGCACGCCCGCAACTGTGAGCAGCAGAAACGCCGCGCCCGAGATGAACACGCACCCGAGCGCGGTCTGCCACGGCAGGCCCATACCCTTGACGACGGTGTAGGTGAAGTAGGCGTTGAGGCCCATACCCGGGGCGAGAGCGAGCGGGTAATTCGACAAGAGGCCCATGAGGATGCTGCCGAAGCCGGCCGCAAGACAGGTCGCCACGGCGACGCCGGCGACCGGCATGCCGGCCGCGCCCAGCACCGCAGGATTCACCACGACGATGTACGCCATGGTCAGGAAGGTGGTCAGTCCCGCGACCACCTCCGTGCGGACCGTGGTGCCATGTCCTCTGAGATCAAAGAGGCGTTGCAGCATGCCGTGGTCAGAACTTCACGCGCAACTGCGCACCGACGATCCGCGGGTCGTTGATGACGCCGGTGAGGGTGTCGAAATCGATGTCGTAGATGTTGCGGATCTCGTTGGTACAGTTGCGGCAGAACACCGCGACGTCGTACTTGTCGTCATGCCAGGTGTAGCCCAGGCGTAGACCCGCCTGCGCGGGCGTGAGCGCCCAGAGCAGTCGCGGAAATCCGGCGCAGCGCAGCAATGCCGATGAGCCCGAACTGATGTCGTTAATCGCGATCTCCCCTTGTTGCCGGCGCGATGCACCGCCGCGCCGGCCTGCTGATTGTTTCTCTTGAGAAGCGGACCTGTGCCGGATCGTTGTCGCGGATTAGTAAAACGTTACACTAGCGGCGGGGGGAAAAATTACACCACGCCTGCGCTCGCTGTAAAGGGATCCGGGCGTCAAATAACCGACAGATGGTGACCGTCAAGGACATTGCGGCGGCAGTTGGCGTGTCGGTCGCCACGGTTTCCAACGTGCTCAATGAGCGGCCCAGGTGAGAAGATCGCCAGCCGGCGCACGATTTTTGATGTCGCGCTCATCGAGCGCGACTCGGTAAGGAGAAACTGATGGCGAATGCAGCGCGGATTGCCGTCGTCGGCAGCGCCAACACGGATCTGACGACCTTCACGGATGTGTTTCCGCGGCCGGGCGAGACACTGTTTGGCAAGAACTTCGACCTGGGCTTCGGCGGCAAGGGGGCCAACCAGGCGGTGGCGGCGCGGCTGTGCGGGGCGGACGTGCTGATGGTCGCCAGGGTCGGAAGCGACCTGTTCGGCGAGGCGACAATCAAGAATTTTGCGTCTTTCGGTATCGATACGACTCATGTGCGGATTATCGACGGCGTGTCCACGGGAGTGGCGCCGATCTTCGTCGAACCCAACGGCCAGAACCGCATTATCGTGGTGAAGGGTGCCAACGATCGGCTGCTGCCCGCCGACGTGGATGCGGCCGCCGAGCAGCTGCGGCGCGTCGACACCATCATCCTGCAGTTCGAAATCCCGCTCGAGACCATTTACTACACGGTGCGCTTCGCGCGCGCCAACAAGATCCGCTGCATCGTCAACCCCGCTCCCGCGATTCCCGCGCAACTCGCGAATCTCACCGCGGCCGATTACTTCATTCCCAATGAAACCGAGGCGGAACTGATTACCGGGCAGGCGGTGCGCACGCCCGCGGAGGCCTCGGCGTGCGCCGCGGGACTCCTCGGCAAGGGATTTCAACGCGTGGTGCTCACGCTCGGTGCGCGCGGTGCGCTTGTGGCCAGCGCGGCAGGCAGCACGCACGTGCCGGGCTTCCCGGTGGCGGCCGTGGACACCAGCGGTGCCGGGGACGCTTTTATAGGCAGCCTGGCGGTGTTCCTCACCGAGGGCCTGAGCGAGCCGGACGCCGTCACGCGCGCCAACCTCTACGCCGCGATGTCCACCACCGGCGTGGGGACGCAGAAATCATTTCCGCGGCGTGCCGGCTTCGAGGCGGAATGGTCACGGCGGACCGCTAAGGCCTGACAACAACTCCAGGATCCAACTCATGTTTGTCGTACAAAGCTATTCATTGGCCGTCGTGTTGTGTGTGATCACTATGTTCTGCTGGGGCTCTTGGGCCAATACCCGCAAGCTCGCCAGCAAGAACTGGCGCTTCGAGCTGTTCTATTGGGATTACACTCTGGGGGTGCTGCTGCTGACGTTGCTGCTCGGGCTCACGCTTGGCAGCTCCGGGGAGCTCGGCCGCGCGTTCCTGCCCGATCTGTCCCAGGCCTCGGGTGCGAGCATCCGCTCCGCGCTTCTCGGCGGGGCCATTTTCAACCTCGCCAACATCCTGCTGGTGGCGGCGATCGAGATCGCCGGCATGGCGGTGGCCTTTCCGGTTGGGATCGGACTTGCGCTCCTGATCGGGGTGATCGTGAACCATCTCGCCGCCCCGGTCGGCAACGGCGTGCTGCTGGCCTGTGGGGTCGTGCTGGTGACGCTCGCGATCGTCCTTGACGCGGTCGCTTATCGGCGCCTGCCGGGCGGCGCGGCCGGCGTCAGCACCAGGGGACTCGTGCTGTCGGTTGCGTGCGGCATTTTCATGGGAATGTTCTACCGCTTCGTGGCCGCGGCGATGTATGCGGACCCCGTGCACGCTGAGATGGGCAAGATGGGGCCGTACGCGGCCGTTTTTGTGTTTGCGGTAGGTGTGTTCCTCAGCAGTTTTATCTGGAACACGTTCGCCATGAAGAAGCCTTTCGTCGGCACCCCGGTCGGCTTCGCGGACTACTTCAAGGTCGGCTTCAATACCCACCTCACCGGCATACTCGGCGGGGTGATCTGGGGCATCGGCATGTCGCTGAATCTCATCGCCTCGGGACGCGCGGGATTTGCGATTTCCTACGGCCTCGGGCAAGGCGCGACCATGGTCGCGGCGTTGTGGGGTGTGTTCATCTGGAAGGAGTTCCGTACGGCCCCCGCCGGCACGCCGAAGCTCCTGACGGCGATGTTCGCCTGTTTCCTCAGCGGCCTGGCGCTCATTGTGCTGGCGCGCACGCTGTAGATGGCCGTGGGCAATCCCGGCATGCCTTTGAACCTAGATTGGGTCGACGCAGTGCGCGTCAACACCAGCGCCGTGGAACGTCGTGCCGCCACGCTCGTGACGCGGCGCACGGTCAAGAAGGACTGGCAGATCGCCTGGCTTCTGAAGGCCATTGCCTGCATGGATCTCACCACGCTTTCCGGGGACGACACGCACGAGCGGGTGCGGCGGCTGTGCGCCAAGGCGCGAGCCCCGCTGACTGAGGAGGTGAAGGCGGCGCTCGGCATCGCGCAGTTGCCGGTGCAGGTCGCGGCGGTCTGCGTGTACCAGCTGTTCGTGACCACCGCGCGGCGCGCGCTCGAGGGCACGGACATCAAGGTCGCCGCAGTGTCGACGGGCTTCCCGGCGGGACTGAATGCCTTCGAAGAGCGCCTCGCGGAAGTGCGCCGCTCGGTGCAGGCGGGCGCGCAGGAAATCGACGTCGTGATCACCCGCGCGCTGGTGTTCGGCG
>PLEC01000167.1:0-550 GCA_003136935.1 Gammaproteobacteria bacterium | reverse complement strand
CGGCGTGAGCGTGGGTTTCAAGCCGGCGGGCGGCATCCGCACCGCCAGGCAGTCGCTCGAGTGGCTGACGCTGATGAAAGAGGAGCTTGGGCCCGTCTGGCTTACCCCACACTTGTTCAGGCTTGGGGCGAGCAGCATGCTGGCGGATATTGAGCGGCAATTGTCATTTCACAGCAGCGGGCGTTATGCCGCCGCCTACCGACATCCCCTGGTCTGACCATGCCCAACACCACACTCGCCGAGAAGTTCCGCACGCTGGACTACGGGGCNNGCACCCGAGGATCCAGCGACCGCGATCGCCTGGCTCGCGCAGCATAAGCATCGCTTCGGGCACTTCATTGGCGGCCGCTGGCAGGCGCCCGCCGACGGTAAGTACTTCGAAAGCCACGACCCATCGACCGGCGAGAAAATTGCGGCCTTTGCCCACGGATCCGCCCGCGATGTGGATGCGGCGGTCAAGGCGGCCCGCGCAGCACTGCGTCGCTGGCAGGCAATTACGCCCCACGCGCGCGCGCGCTTTCTCTACGCACTCGCGCGGCAGGTGCAGAAG
>PLEC01000076.1:40389-68878 GCA_003136935.1 Gammaproteobacteria bacterium | reverse complement strand
CCGTAGGAATGGCCTGCCATTTATGCAGTACCTGCGTTGCAGAAATTATGCCCTCAATAACTTCGTGCCAGATCTGGGCTCGATGTTCTTTCACAGAAAGCTCTCGGGGTTCGCGTACGTGAATCCGGTGAAACTTGTGTTCAGCAATCTCCCGTATCCGAACTTTTATCTATCAGTGATCTATTTCGTGATCAGAAAATCGAAGTTGATGTGGGGCCGGGCGATCAGGGGGCATACGGAAACTACAAGATGAAGGGATGCTATGGGAAATGCTGTGCATGAAATCAGCACCTGCGAGGTCTGCGGGAACCAGCGCCTGACTCCAGTGCTCGATCTGGGTTTGCATCCGATGTGCGATGACCTTGTTCGGGTCGGGGACGATCGGGCGTGCCGGGAGTATCCCATCGAGATACTCCTCTGCCAAACGTGCCTCACTGCACATCAGCGCTTTCAGGTCCCAAAGCAAGACTTGTTCCCGGCCTCTTACCACTATCGCTCGCGCTTCACGGCCGATGTGCTAAACGGCATGGCTGCGCTGGTCGAGTCTTGCACCCGGCGATTTGGCGACCTTGCGGGTAAGAAGGTTCTTGATATCGGGTGCAACGATGGCAGCCTGCTTGATTTCTTCGGTAAGAAGGGTATGGCCACGATCGGCATCGAGCCCACCGATGCCTGCTTCGATGCAAAGCAGAAAGGGCACATTGTAATCCAGGAATATCTTTCTCCGACGGTTGCGAATTCGATGGTCGCGGCACACGGCAAGCCCGACTTCATTACCCTCACGAATGTGTTTGCTCACATCGAGAATCTTCGCGAAGTTCTGGATTCGCTGACACGGTTGATGGCCCCGCATACCGTAATAGTGATCGAGAACCATTACCTCGGGGCCGTGCTCGACGGCAATCAGTTCGATACTTTCTATCATGAACATCCGCGCAGCTATAGCTACACCTCGTTTCTCCATATAGCTCGCTCTCTGGGTGCGCAGCTGCTGGGCGTAGAGTTCCCCTCGCGCTATGGTGGTAACATCCGCGTATTCCTGGGGCAGGGTGCCAGGGGCGGCGGCCGAGTCACCGACGGTCATTCCGAATTGAGGGCCCGCGAGAAGGGGTTCCCAGAGAAATTCGTGGTGCTTCGGCAGGGGATCGAGCGGTGGCGCGAAGCAAAGAAGCGCACCCTCGCTATGTTGATCGGCCGGCACGGGAAACTGCGTAGCAAGGCCTTCCCCGGTCGTGCCGCGATTCTCGTGAAGATGCTGGGATTGAATGAAGAGTCGATCTCCGCTGTGTACGAGAAGCCAGGCTCGCTCAAGATCGGCCACTATCTGCCCGGTACACGCATTCCGATCCGGTCAGATGAGGATCTGTTCGCCTTGCCCGATCAGACAGCACCCTTGTTGAACCTTGCCTGGCACATTCCAGAGGAGATCCGCAGTTATCTGGCAGCACACAAATACGCCGGACCGGTCATTGACATTCTGAGTGCCGAGGACTTTGAGCAGAGGCGCTAGCAGTTTGGGAATCGGCAGGAGCGAGGAATTCGGATCGTGGCCCGAGAGAGTCGCGGTCATTGGCGGGGGGCGATGGGCAAGACAGCTCACCCAGGTCCTGTGCGACCTGACTCCTCCAACCGTCCGAATATCCGTGCACTCACGGCACAACGCTGAATCGCTGTCGGTTTGGGTGAGATCACGGGGATTGCAGGAGCGAGTCGAGGTATCATTTGGATGGCCGCGTCTTCTTCGTGCTCGTTCAACCGCAGTAATTGTGGCGAATGCTGCCCGGGATCACGAAAGTGCTGCTGTAGCGGCACTGTCTGAGTGTGTTCCCGTGTTGGTCGAAAAACCCATTGCGCCCACGGCTGCTGCGTCGCACCGCTTGGTCGATCTGGCGCGCAGCCGAAATACGCGTTTTGCGGCAGCCCATGTGTTTCTCTTCGCGAGATACCTGGAGAATTTCGCGCGACTTGTCAGTGAAACCGGAGGTATCCGCTCTCTACGGGTGCGCTGGATGGATCCATCAAACGAAAGTCGATATGGGGAAAAAAAGCGCTTCGATCCAGGCTTGCCGATCTTTGCGGACTGGCTCCCGCATGTCTTGTCCATAACGAACGCTCTAACGCCCGGGTTGCCCCAGAGGTGCGAACGCCTGAAATTCCTCAGGGGCGGGGCACATTTAGAACTCGAACTCGTTTTGGGCAGCACTCCATGCAGTGTCGAATTGGTGAGAAACGGCGATCGGCGACAGCGGGTCGTCGAAGTTGTGACATTGGAAAAGACGCTGCTGTTGGACTTCTCGAGTGAGCCGGGGACGATTATTTGCGGCTCACAGACGTCGAACGGGGATCCGGATTGGGGGAGAGCGATGGGGCCAGCGGCGCTGATGTTACTGGCATTCCTACGATGGGCAGCGGGCGGAGACTTCGACAGCCGACTCGATATTGAGCGTGGGCTGCGGGCGAGCGAAGTCATAGACCAGGCAGCGAGCATGTACAAGGCGGCTCTCGTGCCGTGGTTGGCAGCCGAGCTTGCATCCCTGGAAAGCGACGAGAACGATCTTCGTTATGCGCTTACAGAACTACTTCAGTCGGGAAGCCTTCTCCCGGAGACCGCAATTGAAGAGCAGATTAAACGAGTGCGGCAGGAATTTTCAAAGACGTCCGATGCACAGTGGTTGAAAGCTTTGGTCGAGGCGCAGAATCCGCTAGAGCGCCTCCGATCAATCACTATCACCGGGTAGAGCTTAAACCTGATCGAAAGTGCCTAATTCAAACTAACTTCAGAGGTTGAATCTTGAAGGTCGTCATTCTCGCAGGTGGATTCGGGACGCGTATTAGAGATGTCGCCGATGACATCCCTAAACCGATGATTCCAATCGGACCTCTACCCATTCTCTTGCACATCATGAAAATCTATGCCCACTTCGGGCATAGGGAGTTCATCATTTGTCTCGGTCAACAGGGATCGGTGATCAAGGACTTTTTTCTTAATTACGAAGCGTACACTCGCGATCTAACGATTAGGTTCGGTCGCGATGGAGGTATTACCTACCATAGTGAGCACGATGAATCCGATTGGTGCATCACCCTCGCGGATACGGGTCTGCGCTCGATGACCGGCTCGCGAATATCGCGTATTCGTCGGTACGTTCAGGACGATGCCTTCATGCTCACGTACGGTGATGGCGTGAGTGACGTCGACATCTCGCGCCTCGTTGCCTTCCACAAGTCACATGGACGGATACTCACGATTACTGGCGTTCGACCTCCCGGCCGCTTTGGCGAGATGGTTGCTGAGGCGGGAGGACAAGTCGCTGAGTTCAATGAAAAGCCCCAAGCGACTGCGGGACGTATTTCCGGCGGCTTCTTCGTAGCCAATCGACGGTTGTTCGATTACCTCGACGATCGCGAAGATTTAGTATTCGAAAAGGAACCTCTTCAGCAGCTTGTCCGGGACAAGCAGCTAATGATGTATGAGCATGACGGGTTCTGGCAGCCGATGGACACGAGCCGGGAGTTCCAGCTGCTAAATTCACTGTACGCTGAGGGACGAGCGCCGTGGGTTCGGTAGACATGCGTTCGGCGCTGCGATCGTTCTCCGGCAAGCGCGTGTTCATCACTGGGCACACCGGATTCAAAGGATCATGGCTCACGTTTCTTCTAAAGGAATTGGGCGCAGACGTAATGGGTTTCGCGCTGTCTCCAGAGCCTGGCGCTAGCCACTTCGAACTCCTCGGTCTTGCGAACAAAGTCAGACACGTCGTCGGGGACATTCGGGACGCTGCAGCATTAACCAACGCACTGCATACCTTTCGGCCCGAATACGTGTTTCATCTGGCGGCTCAAGCCCTGGTCAAGAGGTCGTATGACGACCCTGTAGGAACCTTCAACACAAATGTCATGGGGTCCGTGCATCTACTAGACGCCGTGCGGCGCTGCGATTCCGTGCGATCCCTCGTATATATTACGTCTGACAAGTGCTACGAAAATGTCGAATGGGTATGGGGCTATCGGGAAACGGACCGCCTCGGTGGGCACGATCCTTACAGCGCTTCCAAAGCGGCGGCGGAAATCATTTTTTCCGCCTATGTGAGATCGTTTTTCTCTGCGCGCGAGGCAATGGGAACGGCGACCACCAGAGCGGGCAACGTGATCGGGGGCGGGGATTGGGCACCGGACCGCATCGTTCCCGACTGCATTCGCGCCGTGCAGGCAGGGGAACCCATCCGCCTGCGGAATCCCCGGGCCACTCGTCCATGGCAACATGTACTCGAACCGTTATCGGGCTATTTACTGTTGGCAGTACTGCTGCGCGACCGGCCCGATACGTACGGCGGATCCTGGAATTTTGGACCCTCCATGCAGGAGGTACGTACCGTGCGCGACGTGGCTACCGCCCTTGTCAAGCATCTCGGGAAAGGCCGCATCGAAGTCGCAGAAGCCGCGGGGCAGCATCACGAGGCGAGATTATTACAATTGAGCTGTGATAAAGCGCATCAACTGATGGGATGGTCCCCAAGGTGGAGCGTGGATAAAACGCTGGCGGCGACCGCGACGTGGTACGGCGCGGTGCTCAACGGGGCCCAAGCGGAACAAATGACGCGTAGCCAAATTCGCGAATATTTCTATGAGTTGTCATGATTGAGGGAGTCACCGTCACGCCACTGCGCCAGATCTTCGACGAACGAGGGAAGGTCATGCACATGCTGCGTGAGGATTCTCCCGTCTTTATGAGATTCGGTGAGATCTACTTTTCCTGTGTGAATCCGGGTGCCGTAAAAGCGTGGCATCGACACAAACGCATGACTCTGAACTACGCCGTCATCTTCGGAGAGGTGAAATTCGTTTTGTTCGATGACCGAGCGGGCAGCAGCACTCGCGGTCAAGTGCAGGAATTTTTCCTATCACCCGAAAACTACTGTCTTGTAACCGTTCCGCCGCTTCTGTGGAACGGTTTCAAGGGTGTCCGGGACACGTTTGCCATACTCGCAAATTGCGCAACGCTGCCGCATGACGACAGTGAGATAGACCGTAAGGCGCCGTTCGACAGCAGCATCCCCTATGACTGGAAGATGCAGCACAAGTAACGTGCCCGCGGCTGGGACATTAATTTGAAAAGGATTCTTATTACCGGCGGTTTCGGGTACATCGGAGGACGTCTTGGACAGTACCTGGCTCGCGCGGCAGTTGCTCAGCCTGTTCTAGGCTCGCGCCAACCGAGCTCGCCACCGGACTGGTTGCCAACGGCTAGTGTAGTTGAAACACGGTGGCAGTCGGCCGAGGCGCTGCTCCAGATATGCAAAGGTGTGGACGCGGTTGTACATCTTGCGGGCATGAATGCGCAAGACTGCATCGCAGATCCAGTGCGCGCTCTCGAGGTGAACGGTGTTGCCACTGCCCGGTTGTTGCAAGCCGCCGTTGCGGCCGGTGTGAGGCGCTTCGTACATGTGTCCACGGCGCATGTGTATGGCAGCCCTTTAAGTGGCTCGATATGGGAACGCAGCGCTACGACGTCATTGCATCCGTACGCAACAAGTCATCGGGCGGGAGAAGATGTCGTGAGGTTCATGCATGAACGCGGGGACATCGAGGGAATCGTGATTCGTGTTTCCAACTCCTTCGGCGCGCCTGCGCATCAGCACGCAAACTGCTGGATGCTGGTGGTGAATGACCTTTGTCGACAGGCAGTCAGCACCGGGCAAATGACCTTAAGGTCTTCGGGTATTCAGCGTAGGGATTTCGTTACGTTGACCGACCTATGCCAGGCAGTTACGCACCTGCTGAGTCTTGAAGCCCATCTGTTGGGCGACGGGTTGTACAACGTCGGGGGCGCGTGGGCGCCGACAATCATCGAGATGGCCGAACGAGTCGCAACGTGTTGCCAGCGAGTTCTTGGCTATACACCACAGATCACGCGCCCCCAGGTCCAAGTGGAAGAGGCGAGCTATGAGCTGGACTTCCGTATCGACAAGCTTTTGGCCACGGGATTCAAAATGATGCGCGGTGTCGATTCAGAGATCATCGGAGCGTTGGAATTTTGTTTAGCGTTGCACGGACAGCACCGAGCAGGATGAACGGTCGGAGCGATCAGTCAGCGAAACTGCGCGTCTCGGTGCTGATGACCGTACACAACGCGGCACGTATCTGGAAAAGAGCATCGCTAATCGCGCAGAGCTCTTCAGCTTGGGAGCTGATACGCATGTGCGGTACGCTGGCGCGCAGCGGTCGGGTATTCCGTGGAGCGAAGGAGGCGTGCGTCGCACTCGCGGTAGACGAAATTGGCCTATTCAACAATCGTATAACACGGAGCTTGTTTTTCAGGTGACCGTTCGGCGCCTAGGGATCTGGCCGATCCTCTTCTGGGCGGTGATCGCGTTCCAGATTTCCGTCCTTCCCGACACGTTGGGGGTCGGCTCGATGGCCAGAGTGGTAAACACCCTGGCGCTGGTCCTGTTTTTCGTGTGTTCGATGTCTGTGCTTGCGAGTCAGGTTTCTGAACAAGTATTTGTATTTTATTGTCTTCCGATCCTCATGATCGCTGTTGGTTATCTAGCCAATGTTCTGCGAAGCGCGAATCTTGAGGCACTCTCTTATTTGGGACTTGTTATTCCGTGGTTTGCGGCCTTATCCGTACCCTTCACGAAGGGATTCGATGCGGAGAGGTACTGGCGGCTTTTCTATGGGTTCATGCTTGTCGCCTGTGTAATCGCCCTGCTCGAATACGTTGCTGTGTTTTGGGGATTTCTTCATCCCTCGATTCTCGAGACTAAACGCGGAGAATTTCTAAAGGGGGTGTTCACCATCTTCCTCGGGGTCGAGAACGGCACCCCGCACAGTAGCATGTACGGGGTGTTCGCTGAACCTGGAACGTTTGCAATGTACCTGCTACCGGCATTGGCTTACGCTCTCGTACACCGGAAAATCCTCGCAGCGGTTCTGTTTCTCGTGTGCATGTTGTTGACGGCGTCGCTTGGAGGGTATCTCGGGATCGTTCTGGTCGCTGTTGCGTTCGTGCAATGGGAGGCCAGGCGACGAGGGGCCGTCGCTTCGCTGTTCGTTGCGCTTGCCGCCGCCGTCACCGTTGTCTGCGTATTTGGCACAGTCTACGAATTCTTTGCGGACAGCTACCTCGAGAAAGGAGAGTCAGCTGCTGCGAGAGAGTCCAACTTAGATCTATTCTTTAGGCACTTCTTTGATATTGCCTTCGATGATCCGCTGGGCATGAAACTGCATGGCGACTCGCTGACAGAACTCACGAAGTCTGACAGCCTCTACATCGGATCGAACTTCACCATCGGGAATGCTTTGATAGTTGGCGGTCTGACGTCTTTTATCGGGTACGTTATGTTCTTGCTTGTAAATACCGTCTGCTGGCTGCGAGCAATCGGCCGTACGAGCCATAGCAAAGTCATGGAATGCGTATGTGTAAGCTTTCCGGCTGTGCTGAGCTTTATAGTGCAACGCGCAACTATCTTTGATTCTGCGCTGTACGCTTTTTTATTTGCTGTTCCGATCCTGTCAGTGTTGAGACGGGGTCCTGGGGACACATCACCTGACATCGCGTTGCCGAGCCTGACGCGAAGTGAATCGTAAACCCGATCAGACTGCGCGACAGGCGGGCGAGTCAGCGACGTGACGCCACTGGTTTCGGTCGTGATCCCGACCTACAACCGCGCGACGGACCTGAAGCGCGCGCTCACGTCGGTGTTGCGGCAGACCTGGCAACACTGGGAAGTGCTGGTCGTCGATAATCATTCCACCGACAACGTTGCCGAGGTCATCGATCACTTTCAGGACCCGCGCTTTCGCATGCTATCGGTGCATAATCATGGCGTGATCGCGGTCTCGCGCAATCTCGGTGTGGCAAATGCCCACGGCGAGTTTGTGGCATTTCTCGACTCGGACGACTGGTGGGCGCCGCGCAAGCTGGAACGATCGATGCAGGAGCTCGGTGCCGGTGCGGACATCGTCTACCACGATCTGTACCTGGCGCGCTCGAATCGCAATGGCTGGCGCTTGCGACGCCTCGTGACACGGCCGTTGTGGTCGCCTGCGTTGAGATGTCTGATCGCGCGTGGCAACGTGTTGACCAATTCGAGCGTCGTCGTGCGACGTTGCCTGCTGCTCGATATTGGCGGTCTCTCGGAGGATCCCGCACTTGTTTCCTGGGAAGACTACGAGTGCTGGCTGAGGCTGGCTGTGGTAACGGAAAAATTCCATCGCTTGGCAGAGCCACTCGGCTGGTACTGGGCAGGAGGGGGGAACATGAGCTCGCCGCAGAGGACCATTCGCAACCTGGAACGGATCAGGGAGATGTATTTTGGAAGTGCCGGCTGCCAGGACGATGGGGAACTCCCCGGCTGGTACAATTACGGCATGGGCAGAGCGCGCTTCCATCTGCGGGAATACCCGGAAGCCTGGCTGCACATGAAACGCGCCATCCGCGGCGATCTGTACCCGAACGTACGGGCGAAGGCGTTGCTGACTCTCGGCGAAAGTATGATACGTGGCCACTTAGCAGCCTTGCGTTTTTGAGCACTTCCCTTGGCAGTAGCTGAGCAGCTGGCGACCGTGTTGGTTTTCAATGACTATCAGATGGGTAACTACGCGGAGCTGGTCCTGATGGCCTTCATGTATCGAACGATGTGGCTGCGGAACCAGGATGATACGTCGGCGTCCGGATAATGGATGCGCGCGGCAAAGTGGCAGTGCTCGGCGCAGGATTCATCGGCCTGAACCTCGTTCGGCGTCTGGCCGGCGCGGGCGCGGATGTCGCCATCCTCGACCACAATGAGGTGCCCGCGGAGCTCAGCGGACGCGTGCGTTGGATTAGCGGAGAGTTCGCGGATCCCAAGGCGGTGGAGCAGGTTCTCGAAGGCGCAGATGTCGCGTTCCACCTGATCTCCAGCACGGTGCCGGGCGACGAGCATGTCGAGGTGAGCCGCGAGTTGTCGGACAACATCTTCGCGACGCTCGGATTTCTGGAGGTGTGCGAGCGGTTGGCCGTTCCGCGCGTCGTGTTCGCGTCTTCATCATCCGTCTATGGACAGCAAGCAAGTGTGCCGATTGCGGAAACCGCCGTCACGGATCCCATCAGCTCGCACGGCATCCAGAAGCTGGCGATCGAGAAGTACCTCCTGCTCCACCGGTTCCACCGCGGACTCGACGTGCGCATCGCGAGACTGTCGAATCCATTCGGACCGGGACAGCGGCTGTACGGACGGCAGGGGTTCATCGCGCTGACGATCGGCCACCTACTCAACAATGAGCCCATATTGTTACGTGATGGCGGGCGGCCGATCCGTGATTTTCTGTATATCGACGACGTGACCGAAGCTCTGGATCGTCTCGCGCGGCGGGATGATGCCCCGTCGGTCGTGAACGTCGGCTCGGGAACCGGCTATTCTCTGCGCCAGATGGTTGCCATGATCGAGGAGGCCATACAGCGACCCATCGGGTGCATTCCCGGCGAGCCGCGTCGGGCGGATATCACGGTAAGCGTCCTGGACGTGACGCTTGCGGCCACCGGAATTGGCTTCCGCTCTGTAGTACCCGTGCGCACCGGGCTGTTGCGCACCTTACACCACTACGGCATAGCCACTCCGGGCGCGCCGCCCTAATCCTACGTCGGGGCACTCTATCGACAGGGTCCTGCACATCATCACGGATCTCGGTCAGGGCGGGGCCGAGGCCGTGCTCTACCGGCTCATCGGTGTTACGAGCGATGCCTTCGAGCACGCAGTCGTGTCCCTGCGCGGGGAGGGAGTCTATGGGCAACAGCTTCGCGGCCAGGGAGTATCCGTAACTGCGCTCGGCATGCAACGGGGGCGCCCGAGCATCGCAGCACTGCGCCGGCTCCAACGGGTCATCGCTGAATTCCAACCTCACGTGATACAAACGCGGCTGGATCACGCCAATCTGGTTGGTGGACTTGTGGCGCGTTTCGCAGGCGCGCCGCCGGTAGTCTGGGCGGTGCATTCCACCGATCTCGGCCCGCTGCGCACCAGTTGGAAAACTCGCCTCGTGCGGCGATTCTGCGCGCAGCTGTCACACGCGCTGCCACGGTCGATCGTCTCAGATGCGCACAGCAGCGCGGCGCTGCATGCGAAGATCGGATTCAGCGCCGCCAAGCTGCTCGTCGTGCCAAATGGTGTTGACCCGATGTCGTTTCGGCCGGACCGCGAGGCGAGAGAGCGAATAAGAGGTCTGTGGGGAGTTGCAGCGGGTGAATTTCTGCTCGGCTGCGTCGCTCGTTGGGACCCGCTCAAGGATCACGAAAATCTCCTGCGCGCGGTCAGGCTGTTAGCCGATCGCGGGCGCCGCTTCCGCTGTGTGCTCGTCGGCGGGGGAATGGACAGGCACAATCGCGATCTGCAGCGACTGACCCTGCGCTGGGGTGTCGCGGATCGCCTGATCCTTGGCGGTGCGAGCAGCGAGGTGCCGTCGATCATGAATGCGCTCGACCTCCATGTGTTGCCGAGTCGCGCGGAATCGCTGCCCGTTGCAGTGATGGAAGCGATGGCTTGCGGGACGCCTTGCGTGGTCACCGACGTCGGTGACGCGCGGCATTTGGTCGGCGAGACCGGGTGGATCGCACGGCCGCAGGATTCGGCCGCTCTGGCGGATGCGATCGAGACAGCGCTCGTTGAGTGCCAGCCCGGCACACGTGAGCAGCGGGCCGCGATGTGCAGGGCACGGGTCATCCGTGAGTTCAGTCTTCCTAGGATGGGGGCTGAATATGCAGCCCTGTGGACGGAAGTGGCCGCCAGCCAGGTGCGCCTGTGACCTGGATTGACGCGAGCGAAGACACCTGACATGCAACGCCGCGGAGAGGCAATCTGCATGAGTACACCCGTGCCGAGCGCGCGCCGCGCGACGCAACAAAGTGATTGCTCGTGTGCGGGATAGCCGGATTTCTTAGTCCCGGGAGCTCCAGCTCACCCGAGGACCTCGCGGCGACTGCGCGCGCGATGGGCCGGGCAATCGCACATCGCGGACCGGACGACTTTGGAGTGTGGACCGACGCGCAACGCGGCCTGGCGCTCGCCCATCAGCGCCTGTCGATCATCGATCTGTCGCCCGAGGGTCATCAACCCATGAAGGCGCCGTCCGGCCGCTTCGTGGCGGTGCTCAACGGCGAGATCTATAACTATCCGGAACTGCGCGCGGAGCTGGACCGGGCGGGTCGCGCCCCTGCATGGCGAGGCCATTCTGATACGGAGGTCTTCCTTGCGGCGTGTGATGCCTGGGGCATCGAGGGTGCCGTACAGCGGGCCAACGGAATGTTCGCCATTGCGCTTGTCGACCTCGTGGACGACGAATTGGTTCTGGTCCGCGACAGGATGGGAGAGAAACCGCTTTACTACGGGTGGCAAGACGGGCACTTCCTGTTCAGCTCCGAACTGAAGGCGCTGCGGGCGCATCCGCAGTTCCTGCGACGCCTTGAACCGGCTGCGCTGCCATCATATATCCGGTTCGGATATGTGCCTTCCCCTCTGAGCATCTACGCCGGCATCCGCAAGCTGCCGCCCGGCACGATATTGCGTGTACAGCTCCGCAGGCCCGGCTCGGAGACCTCGCGACCGTATTGGCAGGTTCCCCTGCCGATCGGCGACGACACGCTGACTCCGGGCATAGCGGCAGATCGCCTACACACCCTGCTGAGGGATGCGATCAAGTCCCGCATGCACTCCGATGTTCCGCTGGGGGCGTTTCTCTCCGGAGGAATAGATTCCTCGACCATCGTCGCGTTGATGCAGGATCAGTCCAGCCGCCCCGTGCGCACTTACTCCATCGGCTTTCGCGAGCATTTGCACGACGAATCGCAGCACGCTCGAGCCGTTGCAAAGGCATTGGGCACCGATCACAGCGAGCTGTTCGTGACTGCCGCGGACGCTCTCGGCGTCGTGCCGCTGCTTCCGGATCTGTACGACGAGCCGTTCGCGGATTCTTCGGCAGTCCCGACGTTCCTCTTATCCAAACTCACTCGCCAGCACGTGACCGTTGCACTGTCTGGCGACGGGGGCGACGAGCTGTTTGGCGGCTACGTGCGATATGTTCATGGACGCTCGCTTCTCAGGCTCTACCGGGTCGTTCCTCGCAGTTTGCGCAACGCGGCTGCGAAGGCGCTTGTCGCGCTTGCGGGCCCAAGCTGGGATCGGGTGAGCGCACGCGGACCGAGGTCCCTCGGAGTCACACTGACGAGCGATCGTCTGACGAAGCTTGCGGACGTTCTACGGCTGCCCGGCTACCGGGAACTGTACGCCCGCCTCGTGTCGCAATGGCCGAATCCGGCTCTCGTTGCGCGCGGCACTGCGCAAGAGCCTGGCTTGCTTGAGGACGATCGCCTCGCCCACGCTATCGGCTGCCCCATCTCCTGGATGATGTATGTCGACCAGCTCACCTATCTTCCGGATGACATATTGGTCAAAGTCGACCGCGCTTCGATGGCGGTGGCGCTTGAAGCACGCGTCCCTTTTCTCGATCACCGCGTTGTGGAATTCGCGGCGAGCTTGCCGCTCGGATTGAAGCTTCGCAAAGGGCGCGGCAAATGGTTGCTTCGCGAGATATTGCGGCGGTATCTCGACCCGGGTTTGACCGCCAGGCCGAAGCAGGGTTTTGGAATCCCCATTGCGGAGTGGTTGCGCGGCCCGTTGCGTGAGTGGGCCGAAGAGCTGCTGTCGCCGCACGCGCTATCGCAGGCCGGCATGGTAGCTCCCGATCCTGTCCGGAGGGTTTGGGAGGCTCACCTGGATGGGCGCCGCGACTACGGGCATAGGCTTTGGGTCATATTGATGTTGCAGGCCTGGTCCCGGGCAGCGGCACCGTCGGTTCAGTAGAGGTGCCTCGTCGGTGTCAAAGCGACTGCTTCTCAACGTAAACGTCGCCTGGTTTTTTCTGTCTCACAGACTTGCCGTCGCCCGTGCGGCGCGGGATGCGGGCTTCGATGTCCATGTAGCAGGAGACGTCGGCTCCGACGAGGAGGTCGCGGCGGTCCTTAAAGAGGAACTGACGTTCCATCGGGTGCATCTCAGTAGAGGTGGCCTGCTTCCAACTCGCGACCTCAGTTATCTGGCGCAGCTAACGAGCGTGATGCGGCACGTGAAACCGGATCTGGTTCACAACATCACCGCTAAGCCGATCGTGTACGGCACCATGGTGGCGCGTGCTCTGGGCATTGCCGGAATCGTCAATGCCGTCTCAGGTCTCGGTTATTCGTTTTCCGGCGGCCAGGAACGCTGGCTGGTGTCGCGACTGGTGGCTTCGGCATACCGCTTTGCACTGCGGCGGCCCGGCATACGAGTAATTTTTCAGAACACGGACGACATCGAGGCTTTTGTCAATGCGCAAATTATCGATCCCGCGCAAGCCATCCTGATACGCGGCTCCGGCGTGGATCTCGAAGCGTTTGCGTTGAGCTCCGAACCCGGCGGGCGACCCAGAGTGTTGTTACCCGCGCGCATGCTGCGGGACAAGGGTGTCGTCGAGTTTGCCCGTGCCGCGGAGCTGTTACGGTCTCGAGGTATCGCGGCGACCTTCCTGCTGGCGGGGATGTTGGATGAGGCCAACCCGGCGGGACTGGGTCAGCATGAGCTGAGTCAGCTGCAGCACGGTACCGGCGTCGAGTGGCTGGGGCACGTTGGGGACATGCCGGCGCTGCTGAGGAGTGTTCATGTGGTCTGTCTGCCGTCGTACCGCGAAGGGTTGCCCAAGGCGCTGATCGAGGCCTGCGCAGCTGGCCGGGCAATCGTCGCGACAGATGTTCCCGGGTGCCGCGAGGTCGTCAACCACGAAGTCAACGGACTGCTGGTTAGACCACGCGATGCAGGTGCGCTCGCGGACGCGCTGCAGCGCCTACTGAGCGATCCCTCGCTGAGAACCCAAATGGGTATGGCAGGTCGCCGCAAGGCTGAGACTGAGTTCGATGTCGCCGCCGTCGTGCGCGCAACACTGGATGTGTATCGGAAGATCCTTGATTGAGATGAGAGCTAGCTTCCTCCAGAGAGGCGGAACACGTGCGCCGCCGCGGTGTACCCTGAGCGCTGCTCGTGTCGGCGGCCGGCACAGCGCTCGCGCCTGAGATCGGACATCCACGGACAAATCACATTTGAATTCAGATGACGTCCTGCCGGATCAACGACCGGCTGGCAGTGGTGCCGCCATGGCTGACAGCCAGCAGGCTGCGCGACAAATGACACGAGTATTGGTGACCGGAGCCACGGGCTTCGTGGGCACAGCTCTTTGCGAGCTGCTCGCTCAGGCGGGCTGTATCGTGCGGGCGGCTTTGCGCAGCGATCGCCCGGTCCCCAGCTGCATCGCCGAGAAGGTCGTCACTGGCGACATCGCCGCGCGCGCCGATCTGGCGGCGGCGCTGGATCGAGTGGACGCGGTCATTCACGCCGCGGCCAGGACACACGTACTGCACGATTCGCCTGTCAACACAGAGCTATACATGCAGATCAATGCTCGTGGTACACAGCACCTGGCGGAAGCTGCCGCGCAGGCCGGAGTCCGACGATTTGTCTACCTGAGCAGCATCAAGGTCAACGGCGAAGAGAGCAACCGCGGATACAGACCCGATGATGGGCCGTGTCCGCGAAATGCCTATGGCATGTCGAAGTGGCTCGGGGAGAGACATCTGCAGGAGGTGGCTGCCAGAACCGGCATAGAAGCCGCGATCGTACGTTCGCCATTGGTCTACGGGGCCGGTGTGGGAGCCAACTTTCTTCGCCTCATGCACTGGGTCGACCGCGGATGGCCGCTGCCGTTCAGAAGCATTCACAACAGGCGCAGTCTCGTCAGTGTGTGGAATCTGGGTGACCTGCTGGTCCGCGTTCTGATGCGTCCTGCCGCGTCGGGACGCGTCTGGTTCGTCTCCGACGGTGACGATCTGTCGACGGTGGACCTCATCCAGCGTCTCGGGACGGCGATGGGTCGCCCTGTCAGGCTGCTGCCGGTTCCGGTCGGCGCGCTGCGCGCTGCCGCGGCCGTTACCGGAAAAGCGGCGGTGATCGAGAGGCTCTGCGGCTCCCTGTTCGTCGACATCACACAGACACAGCGCGACCTTGACTGGACGCCGCCCCTGTCGGTAGCCGCAGGATTGGCCAGAACCGTCGGCTGGTACTCCAGGCTGCGCTAGCCCGCGCCCGAGTACTGCTGACCGCCTATGCTGCATTACTACCTGAAGCAGTCGATCGGCTTGCTGGGCATGCCGTCGGTCATTGGCTTGCTGATCGTGCTTCTCGCGCTGGGCTACCACCTACGCGGCCGGCCACGGGCTGCGTGCCGATTGTACCTGGTCGCGGCGCTACTGACCTACCTTGCTTCCATCAGGCTTGTCGGCGATGCACTGCTTAGCCCGCTCGAGCGCCGTTACGCATCGCTCTCCGACGAGCGGCCCCTACCTCAGGTTGGCTCGGTCGTGGTGCTAGGGAGCGACTATCGACCGCGCGCGGGCATTCTCACCGCGGCGGCTCTCGATGCCGACGGTCTGGTACGCATTGTGGAGGGGATTCGACTCACACACCGTCTGGGTTCGCCGCACCTGGTGGTGTCGGGCGGAGCACTACCCGGACAGGTACCGGCGGCGTTCGGTTATGCGGACTTCGCGCGCCGGTTCGGGGTGCCCGAGGCATCGATCGTCACACTGGGCGGTTCGCTCGACACGCACGCTGAGGCGCGTGCCGTCGCCGACTTATTGGGGCCGGCTCCGTTCATTCTGGTAACGTCCGCCTATCACATGCCGCGGGCGTTGTGGCTGATGGAGCGCGCCGGCGCGCACGCGATTCCGGCGCCAGTCGGTCAGCGCGCACGAGGAATCGCCGGAAACCTGATCAGCGCGCTCATTCCCGGTTCGAGCGGGTTGTATGAGACCGAGCACGCGCTTCACGAGTACATTGGTCTTGTTGCGATGACGCTGGGGCTCGATTGATTCTCCAGGCACCCGTAATGATTCGCAGATGAGCCAGATCGAATCCGAAGTCTATGTGCTCGCGGGCGCGACCTTGGCAACGTCCGTCGCTCTGACACTTGCCATGCGCAAGTTCGCGCTGTCGCGTGGGCTGCTGGATGTTCCGAATGAGCGCAGCTCTCACAAGGTCCCTACCCCACGGGGCGGCGGCGCTGCGATAACACTCACCGCGATGACCGGGTTCGCCGTCCTGGCAGCGCTGCACCGGCTCGACTTTGCGGTGTTCGCGGCGCTTGCCGGTGGCCTTGCGGTCGCAGCGGTCGGATTCCTGGACGATCGTCACGCTCTGCCGGCGGCAGTCCGACTATCCGCGCACGCGGCAGCCGCGCTGTGGGCGCTCGCCTGGTTGGGCGGGCTGCCCGCGCTGCGCGTCGGAGACCATTTGATCTCGCTCGGGGCCGTCGGCACTCTTATCGGTGTGCTGGGTATCGTCTGGGTGCTCAATCTTTTCAACTTTATGGACGGCATCGATGGCCTGGCGGCCACCGAGGCGACGTTTGTAGCGTGGTCCGGGGCCTTGCTCGCTGGCGCGGGGTCGGCATCGGGCGGTGTGGCCGCGGCGGCCCTGACTTTCGGCGCCAGCTCCCTCGGGTTTCTGCGCTGGAACTGGCCGCCCGCGCGGATATTCATGGGTGACGTGGGGAGCGGTTATCTGGGGTATGTGATCGCGGTGCTGGCGCTGGTCGCGACGCGGGAGAACCCTGTAGTGCTCTGGGCATGGCTGATCCTAGGGGGCGTGTTCTTTGTCGACGCGACAATGACGCTGCTGCGGCGCCTGCTTCGGGGTGAACGGGCACACGAGGCCCATCGAAGTCACGCATATCAATGGCTCGCGCGTCGCTGGGGAAGCCACGGCAAGGTCACCCTGGCAGTCATGGCTGTGAATCTCGTCTGGTTGTTGCCCTGCGCGGTGTTGGCGATGAGGTTCCCGGGCTATGCGGCGATGTTCGTAATCGTGGCGCTTGCTCCGCTCGCGGTCCTTGCTATCGCCATCGGGTCTGGTCGCGCTGAAACCAGCGTCCCCGGAGGCTGAACGCGGCGTGACCGCTGCCTGCCGTCCGGTGCGCGCACGTGCGTCAAGCGACATCCGCCTTGTGGCGACGGCGGATGCGGTCGCCATTCCCACCACGCAGGGGCAGAATCCCTTCGCCTAGGGCAAAGCGCATCTGCGCTCCCGCGGCCGCGCTTGAGACCCGCGCTGCTTTCCTTTCGTCGGCCACCACGGGTTTCTGCGGGCACGCGTGATCACGTTGTTCCGGCGCGGCAGCCCACTGCACACCAAAAAGGCTCCTCCTCGCTGAACTCGATCGCGAGCAGCCCTGCTGAATACATCATCCGTTCGATCTCGGCGCGCGTGAAGCGCCGCTCCAGCCGCGTACCGAAACGGTCCAGAGCGTCCGTTCTCATCACGTAAAAAGGCTTATCCGAATAGAACTGCAACGGAAAGTGAGTCGCTCTGATGCCGAGTACACGTGCGAGCCGCGCAAACCTGGCAGCCGGCCAATACACACAGGCCGCGATCAGTTGGCTGGTCCAATAGCGCAAACCGTAGGGCAGCCTGCTGATTACGACGCGCGCAAGGTTGGTGATTAACCACGCGACTCGATACCACCCAGGCCGATTGTCGAAGCGGTAGTACAGGTAGAGTAGAAACGGCGCCCCGGGTTTCAGCTTGCGCACACAGGAAGCCAGTCCGGCGGCGGTATCCGGAAGGTGATGAAGGACTCCAAGCGAATAGGCAAAATCCAGTGAGGCATTGGGAATGGGGGTCTCCGCAAGACTTGCTGACACAAACTCACAATTACCGAACGACGCCAGGTTGCGCCGCGCGACCCGCAGAGCCGCTTCGCTTGCGTCGACGCAATACAGCTTTGCGACCCGTGGCGCAACCACCGCAGCCCAGCGACCGCTGCCGCACCCGAAGTCGGCCCCGACGGCGTCCTGCGGCAGCGTGGCCCATGGGAAGCGCCGAAAATAAGCGTTAAAGATCTCGGCACGGACGGCTGCGGGCAACGCCGACTGATCGAAGCGTGTCCATTCGTCGCCAAAGCCGGCGGTGACACCGGCATCCAGGTTCGAGTCCTTCATGATCTCGGGAGCGTCGCGGTGCCCGTGACGGAATCCCGACCGGCTGCAACTGACATATCGGGGAGAGTATCATCTCCAATCCGGTGGCGATCTGGAGTGGCGGACCGAAGCGCACCGCGCACGACGGGTCGCCGTAAGCAATGGCGATGTCAAGCTAAGCGCTCGTCGGCGGCAGCGTGCGAATGTCGAATGAGGTATTTGCAACACTGGACGCGACGGCTTGCACTGTCCTGATCGTGAACGTCTCTGGTTGCTCCCCTGCGAGGCGTCTGCGACGCGGCGGCCTGACCTCGTTGCCGCGACCGTGATCTACGCATTAGCCTGCGCCGCTTGCAACTGCCGCCTCCGGCCGCCGCGAAGCCAATGACCGTAGACAGGGGCACTGACCATCGCTCCGGGGGTGCGGCGGCGCGTCAACCACTACACGGGTTCGCCGTTAGGAGTCGCGTTGTCGTTGCGTCCTCAACTTTGCGATAGATCAACTTTGGTGTAACGACTATCGGTCGCCCCGTTGTTTGCTTTACACTTACGGGCTATTGCGGGCGGTTCGCGTCAATGAGTGGAGGTGGCATGAGGGATAGACACGCGGCCGGAGCGCCCGCGTCCTTGGTTGTGTCGGCTGCCGCGGCCATTCTTGCCCTTCCCCGTGAAGCCAAGCGTCTCATTATGGCGACGGCAGACGCCATCGCCATCCCCACGGCCCTGTGGGCCGCCTTGGCCCTGAAGTTCGATCGTCTCGATCCCTCGTTGGATCGCACCTTCGCGTATTTCCTGGTTGCCGTCGGCTCGGCGCTGTTCTTTTTCTCGGTGTTTGGCCTGTACCGCGCCGTGATCCGGTTCATGGGCCCGAAGGCCATGGTCACGGTGATTGCGGGCGTGAGTCTGTCGGTTCTGGTGCTGGCGGTGTTCGATCGTTTCTTTGCCAGCCACCAGATCCCGCTGTCGGCATTCGGCATCTACTGGGCGCTCGCGCTGCCCTACGTCGGCGGCAGCCGCTTCGTCGCGCGCTATCTTTTCCTGCGACGCTCCGGGGCTAAGGGCACCGCCGCGCGGGTCGCGATATACGGAGCCGGCAATGCCGGAGCACGTGTGTGCTCGGTGCTGTTTGGTGGGCCGGACTTCCAGCCGGTGGCATTCATCGACGATAAGAAGTCGCTGCAGGGCAGCAGCATCAATGGTATCCGTGTCTACGGCGCGGAGTCGTTGCCGGATCTCGTCCGCGAGCGCCGTATCGATCGCATCCTCCTTGCGATGCCATCGACTTCCCGCCGGCGGCGACGCGAGATCCTCACGGCACTCGAGTCGCTGGGTGTGCATGTCCAGTCGCTTCCCAACCTGTCCGATCTCATCTCCGGCAAGGCGCAGATCAGCGAGTTGTGCGATGTGGACGTGAGCGATCTTCTGGGCAGTGACCCGGTGCCGCCGCGGCCGAAGCTGTTTGGATCGTGCATTCGCGGCAAGTGCGTGCTCGTGACGGGGGCGGGTGGCTCGATAGGCGCGGAGTTGTGCCGACAGATCATTCGCCTGGGTCCCTCCCGTCTGGTTTTGTTTGAGATGTCGGAACTCGCCCTCTACAACATCGAACGCGAACTCGAGGAAATCGCGGCCCACGAGCAGCTGGTGCTGGAGATAGTGCCGCTGCTTGGCAATGCGCACCACCGCCATCGCGTCCGTGAGGTGCTGGCCACGTTCGGCGTGCAGACCGTGTATCACGCGGCCGCGTACAAGCACGTGCCGATCGTCGAGTACAACGTGGTGGAGGGCATTCACAATAACGTGATCAGCACCTGGTACACGGCAGAAGCGGCGCTCGAGACCGGAGTCGAGACCTTCGTGCTGGTGTCCACGGACAAGGCCGTCAATCCCGCCAATGTTATGGGGGCGACCAAGCGTCTCGCGGAGCTGGTACTGCAGGCGCTGCAGGAGCGCACGACACAGACGCGCTTCTGCATGGTGCGCTTCGGCAACGTGCTGGCTTCTTCCGGGTCGGTGGTGCCGCTGTTCCAGAATCAGATCCGCCGCGGCGGACCCGTGACGGTGACCCACCGCGATGTCATCCGTTACTTCATGACCATTCCCGAGGCCGCACAACTGGTGGTGCAGGCAGGCTCCATGGCCAAGGGCGGGGACGTGTTCGTGCTCGACATGGGACGGCCGGTGCGCATCGATGATCTCGCGCGGCGGCTGGTGAACCTCATGGGCCTGACGGTACGTGATGCCAACAACCCTGACGGGGACATCGAAATCGAGTACACGGGTCTGCGCACTGCGGAAAAACTGTTTGAAGAGCTGCTCATCGGCTCGAATGTGACCGGTACTGATCACCCCATGATCTTGCGCGCCATGGAACACCGCCTGCCGTGGCCGAAGATGCAGCAGATCCTCAACGACCTGCTGGTGGCGCTCGCGAGCTTTGACTGCCACCGCGCGCTCGCGTTGCTCACCGAATCGGTGCTGGAGTACCAGGGCGATCCGGACATCCGCGACTACGTCTGGACCCGCAAAGCGGTGCTTCCGCACGCTCCGGCGGCAAAGGTCGCGGATTTCGCCGCCAAACGCCGTCTGTCGGAGGCCGCCAAACCCACCCAGGGACAAAACCCGGTCGCTTAGCGGGTTGCGACTCCCGCCGGGAGCCCTCGGTTTGCCTGTCTACGGCGCTTGAGCCAGGCGCGTCCTTCCATTAGGCTTCGCCCCTTTCTTCCTTACCGCTCAAGAACTTAACTCATGCGCGTCACTATCTTTGGTTCCGGCTACGTAGGGCTGGTGACCGGGGCCTGCCTTGCGGATGCGGGCAACCACGTGATGTGCGTCGACGTGGACGCGGCCAAGATCGAGCGGCTGAACCGCGGCGACGTTCCCATTCACGAGCCCGGCCTCGATGCGCTCATCAAGCGCAACGCGCAGGCCGGGCGCATCGAATTCACGACCGACGCCGTCAAGGGGGTCGCCCACGGCCTTTTCCAGCTGATTGCCGTCGGCACACCTCCCGGCGAAGACGGGTCGGCGGACCTGCGCCACGTGCTGGCGGTCGCGCGGACCATCGCCGCGCACATGAGCCGCTACAGCATCGTCGTTACCAAGTCGACGGTGCCGGTAGGCACGGCTGACAAGGTGCGCGCGCAGATCGAGAAAACCCTCGGTGAGCGAGGCGCCAGGGTCGAGTACGACGTCGTTTCCAACCCCGAATTCCTCAAGGAAGGCGCGGCGATTACCGACTTCATGAAGCCGGATCGCGTCGTCATCGGTTCAGACAACCCGCGCACGACGGAACTCATGCGGGCGCTGTACGAACCGTTTACGCGCAACCACGATCGGCTGATCGTGATGGACATCCGTTCCTCCGAGCTCACCAAGTATGCGGCGAACGCCATGCTCGCCACCAAGATCAGCTTCATGAATGAGCTGGCGAATATCGCCGAACGCGTCGGAGCTGACATCGAGAAGGTTCGTATCGGCATCGGTTCGGATCCGCGCATCGGCTACAGCTTCATTTATCCGGGCACTGGTTACGGCGGCTCGTGCTTCCCCAAGGACGTGCAGGCGCTGATCCGTTCCGCGCACGAGGCGGGTCACGAACCGCATATCCTCAATGCCGTGGAGTCGGTCAACGGCCGGCAGAAGGAAGTGCTGTTCCGCAAGATGCAGCGGCATTTTGCCGGCGATCTCAAGGGACGCACCATCGCTGTGTGGGGGCTTGCCTTCAAGCCACACACCGACGACATGCGCGAAGCTCCGGCGCGCACGCTCATAGACTTGTTGCTGAAAACCGGTGCCCGCATCCAGGCGTACGATCCGATCGCCGCAGACGAGGCAAAGCGCATCTATGGTGGGCAGGGCGGGCTCACGCTCTGCGCCAGTGCCTATGACGCGGCACAGGGGGCCGATGCCCTGGCCATTGTCACCGAGTGGCAGGAGTTCCGCAGTCCTGACTTCGAGCGGCTGAAGGAAATTCTGAAATTCCCGGTGATTTTCGACGGCCGCAATCTCTACGACCCACTCATGGTCGGGCGCTTTGGCCTGACCTATTACGCGATCGGCCGCGGCAAGCCGCTGCCGGCCGATGACCTGCCCCTGCGCTAAGATCCCTCAAAATCACGATGATCATTCCTGTCATTCTTTCCGGCGGAGCCGGTACGCGCCTGTGGCCGCTGTCGCGCGAGTTGTATCCCAAGCAGCTGCTGCCCCTGACGGGGACGCACACCATGCTGCAGGACACGGTGCTGCGGCTCGCGGGCCTCGAGGCTTCCGCTCCGCTGGTTGTCTGCAACGAGGCCCACCGTTTCCTGGTAGCGGAGCAGCTGCGCCAGATCGGCGTGCAGCCCAGCGCCATGATTATCGAACCCGTGGGGCGCAACACCGCGCCGGCGATCGCGCTCGCGGCGCACGCGGCCCTCAAGGGGGCCGCCACTTCGGTTGCCGCGGACCCGGTGCTGCTGGTGCTGCCGGCCGATCACGTGATCCGCAACGTGCCGGCTTTCCAGCAGGCGGTGCAGGGGGCGTTCGCCGCCGCGCAAGCCGGACAACTCGCGACCTTCGGCATCGTGGCTGCAAACCCGGAAACCGGCTACGGCTACATCCGGCGCGGGCCCCCCAGCGGCGCGGCGTACCGTATTGCGCGCTTCGTGGAAAAGCCCGACGCCGCACGGGCCGCTGCGTTCGTGAAGTCCGGAGATTACTACTGGAACAGCGGCATGTTCATGTTTCGCGCGCGGCGCTATCTGGAAGAACTCGCGCGCTTCGCACCGGATATCGCCCGCGCATGCGAGGCGGCGTTCGACGCGGCGCGCGCGGACCTGGATTTCACGCGCATTGATGCCAAGAGCTTTGAGGCCTGTCCCACCGACTCGATCGACTACGCCGTGATGGAAAAGACCGCGGACGCGGTGGTCGTGCCGCTCGATGCAGGCTGGAGCGATGTGGGCTCGTGGTCGGCATTGCACGAGGCGAGCGAGGCCGACGCAAACGGCAACGTGACGCACGGCGATGTGATCAGCGAAGACACCCACGGCTCGTACCTGCACGCGCAGAGCCGGCTGGTGGCGGCGGTCGGTTTGCAGGACCACGTAGTGGTCGAGACCAAGGATGCCGTGCTGGTCGCCCCGCGCAACCGCGTGCAGGATGTGAAGAAGCTCGTGCAGCAGCTGAAAGCTCAGGGACGCTACGAACATTCCCTGCATCGCGAAGTGTTCCGGCCCTGGGGCAGTTACGACAGCCTGGGGAGTGGCGCACGCTTCCAGGTGAAGCTGCTGCGTGTCAAACCCGGTGGCACGCTGTCGCTGCAGCTGCATCATCAGCGCGCTGAGCACTGGGTGGTGGTGGCGGGGAGCGCGCGCATCACGCGGGGCGATGAGGTATTCATGCTGGCAGAAAACCAGTCGACCTACATCCCGGTGGGCGTCAAGCATCGCATCGAGAACCCCGGCGCGGTGCCGGTGGAAATCATCGAGGTGCAGTCCGGCTCGTACCTCGGCGAGGACGATATCGTGCGCTTCGAGGATGTCTACGGGCGCAAGGGCACGACCGCCTGAACAAGACCTGACACATGCCCAACCTGAATTCCTTCAAGGCCTACGACATCCGCGGCCGGATTCCGGATGAAATCAATGACGCGCTCGCCTACGACATCGGGCGCGCCTACGCGGCGTTCGTAAAGCCCGCGAACGTGGCGGTAGGACGCGACATCCGGCTCTCGAGCGCCGCACTCGCCACCGCGCTCAAGCGCGGACTCATGGACTCGGGCACTGACGTGCTCGACATCGGCCTGTGGGGGACGGAAGGGACGTATTTCGCCACCTTCGCCGAGAAGCTCGGCGGCGGCATCATGGTGACCGCGANNCTGGCGAACGCCTTGAACCGCGGGCTCATGGACAGTGGTTGCAAGGTTCGCGACATCGGCCTGTGCGGCACGGAGGGCGTGTACTTCGCGACTTTCGCCTACGGACTCGACGGCGGCATCATGGTGACCGCGAGCCACAACCCGCCCGACTACAACGGCATGAAGTTCGTGCGCGAGGAGGCAAGACCCATCAGCGGCGACACGGGCCTCATGGACATGCGGCGCATGATCGAGACGCGCGACCTGCCCGCCAAGGCCGCGAGAGCCGGCACCGAACGAGCGCTCGACATCCGCGCCAAGTACCTCGATCACCTCATGAGCTACGTCGACCGCAGCAAACTCAAGAAGCTCAGGGTGGTGGTGAACGCGGGCAACGGCGGCGCGGGGCTGATCATCGATCAGCTCGAGCCGCTGCTGCCGTTCGAATTCATCAAGATCAACCACCAGCCCGACGGCACCTTTCCAAACGGGGTGCCAAACCCCATGCTGGAGGAAAATCGTGCCGTGACCGCGGATCTCGTCAAGAGCCGCGGCGCTGACGTAGGGCTGGCGTGGGACGGGGACTACGACCGCTGCTTTTTCTTCGATGAGAGCGGGCAGTTCATCGAAGGGTACTATCTGGTGGGTCTCCTGGCGGAGACGTTCCTGCGGCGCGAGCCGGGGGCGCGCATCGTGCACGACCCGCGCCTGATCTGGAACACGCTCGACATCGTGCGTCGATACGGTGGCACGGCCGTGCAGTGCAAGTCGGGGCACGCGTTCATCAAGCAGAAAATGCGCGAGGTTGACGCGGCATATGGTGGCGAGATGAGCGCGCATCACTACTTCCGCAAATTCTCCTACTGCGACAGCGGCATGATTCCGTGGCTCCTGGTGCTGGCGGTGATCAGCGAGCGTGGCATGCCGCTTTCGGGACTGGTCGGGGAGCGCATGCGGCTCTACCCGGCGAGCGGGGAGATCAACCGGCACCTCACTACCGACGCCAAAGCGATTCTCACGTGCGTGCGCGCCCGCTACGAGCGCGAAGCGAAGTCCATAGATCTCACCGACGGGCTGTCGATGGAGTTCGATGGCTGGCGCTTTAACCTGCGAGGCTCGAACACCGAGCCCCTGGTGCGCCTGAATGTCGAGTCACGGGGTAGCGAGCCGCTTATGCGCGAGAAGACCGCCGAGGTGCTGCAGCTCGTTGACGGGTGAGCCGGGGCGGATCCGCCTCTGGTGTGTAATACAGCCGGGCCTGTTCATGCACGCCGCGACCGGGTGCGATCCGCTTCAAAGGGAAGACTCGCGCGATCATCTCGTAGTCCCGGTCGCGGCTCAGCAGCTCGTAGTCGTGCCGCAGGCACAGCTGCGCAATCAGGCAATCGATTGTCGATCGTGGCGTCGTGCCACGGTCACGGCACGCCCGATAGATCGCGGCGGCTCCTTCATAGTCAGGTCGCGTGAGCTCGGGCGCCAGGGTGAATGAGGACAGTGCGCGAGTGACTTTGTCCGCCTGGGTGCTGTTGCGGAGGCCCAGCAGCGTCTCCGTCAACACCAGACCTGCAAGTACGACCGGGCGTGCCTCGGCGATGCAGAGGGTGAGATAGTCTGCCTCGATTGAGCCGTGGTTGTTGAAGTAGTCAATCCAGGCCGAAGTGTCGACGAGGATCACCACCTGCTCCGTCGATCGGCGCGCAGCTCATCGAGATTCCCCTCCCAGCGGACCTTGCCACGCATCGCCAGCAATTCACGCCGCGCGAGCAGCTTCGCGTATTCCGCGAGTGCGGAGTTTACGGCGGCCTTCTTGGTGGAGAAACCCCCGAGCTTCAGTACGTTCTCAAGCACTGCATCATCCAGTTCAATGTGCGTTTTCATACCGGTATTGTACACGATTACATGATTTCTATGTACATGTTCTATGTACATAGATATGAAATTATAAGGTACATTCGATCGAGAGGGCTGGCGAGCGACAGGGAGGCAGCGCCTTGTGCTCTGCAGCTCGTCGACGCCTGAACTGCCGCCGCGGGACGCAGACGCAGCAAATCGGGCCGCTAGAGCCTTGCTTGCAGGCTGCGCGCCGCGCGCGCCGCCGCGTTCCCGTCCCACAAGGCGGGCCTCGTGCCTCTGGGCCACTTGCCCGCGAGCACTTCTCTTGCGGCTGCCACCAGATCGGAGGGGTTCAGCAGCCGATTTGTGCCCTCGGTGAGAGTGATGGGCCGTTCGGTGTTCTCGCGCAGGGTCGCACACGGTACGCCGAGGTAAGTGGTTTCCTCCTGCACGCCGCCGGAATCGGTAATGGCGATGGCGCAGTGGCTCACGAGGTTCATGAACTCTATGTAGCTCAACGGCTCGGTGACGCGGATGGCCGGTGCGCCGGTAATGGCGGTGAGCAGTCCAAAGTCCTCGAGGCGCTTGCGCGTGCGCGGATGGATCGCAAACACGACCGTCAGTTCGCGCGACACTTGCACGAGCGCCTGCACGAGTTCGGCGAGCTTGTCGCGCGCATCGACATTCGACGGGCGGTGAAGGGTCACCACCGCAAACGGTGCGGTCCCGAGCGCGAGGCGCTCGCGGGTGCCCGCGGCCGCAATTTTGGCGCGCAGCATCTCGAAGGAATCGATCATGATGTTGCCGATGCACTCGATCTTCCGGGCGGGAACGCCTTCGGCGAGCAGGTTCGCGTCGGCGTCCGGCGAGGGGGTCCACAGCAGATCCGCGAGCGCATCCGTGACCAGGCGATTGATCTCCTCCGGCATCCGCCGATCGCGGCTGCGCAGGCCCGCCTCCAGGTGCACCACCGGGATCCACAGCTTCGCTCCGACCATCGCACAGGCGGCGGTGGCGTTGACGTCGCCCACGACCACGATGGCGTCAGGGCGGTCGCGGTGGCAGACCCCTTCGTAGGCGATCATGGTGCGTCCGGTCTGCTCGGCGTGGCTGCCGCTGCCGATCTCGAGGGTGTGGGCGGGCTCCGGGAGGCGCAGTTCGCGGAAGAACGCCTCCGACATGTTCGCATCGTAGTGCTGGCCGGTGTGGACGATGCGCGGGCTGCACCAGCCCCCACCCGTCAGTGCGTGGTACAGGGGTGCCACCTTCATAAAGTTCGGCCGTGCGGCGGCAATCAGGTGGACGTTTTTCTGGCTCAAGGGCCTTCTCTGGCTCCAGCGATGGACGGCCTGGTGGTGCGCGCCCCCAGACTGAGAGCCCGGACATACCTATGACACGCGCACCGGACTACACTCGGGGCCGGTGTCGGTCCGTTCGGGTCGTGAACTCTACCTTGACAGCCGCTTGTCTGCACAAGGAGACACTGGCCCGGTGACCGATCGACAGGTAACTTTCACCGCTCAATTACCACAGGGACCAGCCATGGCGCTTTGGAAAGACTCGAATACCGGAACCGTGCCCGCCCCGACCAGCCCGGGGATTGCCCCCGCGCCGCTGCACACGCGGGAACCTGAGAAGACCAACGTGGCGCCGCTGAGCCCCGACGCCAGCCGCCGCCCGGCGCCGCGCGCCGAGATGAAGGAATCACACATTTCCGCCGACCTCACCATCGAGGGCAAGATCGTGGGCACGGGACACGTGCGCATTGCTGGCCGCTTCAAGGGTGACGTCGCCGTGGAAGGCAACGTCAGCCTCGACGCTGGCGCGCGCCTCGAGGGCCAGGTCAAGGCGAGCGTGGTCAGCGTCGGCGGGGAGCTGATTGGCAACATCGAGAACGCCAAGCGCGTCGAGTTGCTCGAGACCGGCGTCATCAATGGTGACGTCAAGGCGGGCTCCCTCACCGTCGCGGCCGGATCGCGCATGCGCGGCCAGGTCGAGTTCGGCTACGAAGGCGAGACCCGCGCCAAGAGCGAGACCAAGGGCTTCGGTAACGCATGAGCGTCGCCTCTCGCCCGCTGACTCCGGGCAAGACGCGCGCCTGTCCGCACTGCAAGGCGACGATTCTCGAAAGCCTGAGCATCTGTCCGGGCTGCCTGCACCACCTGCGCTTCGACCAGGACGCGGCGAAGCGCCAGGTGGCGGCCAGTTCAGCGCTGCGCGTGGACGGGGTGATCCAGCACCCACCCCGCGAAGAACCCTGGGAGTATTTCGTCGTTATTGCCGTGCGCAACGACCGGGGCGAGGAAGTCACACGCCAGGTTGTCGGCGTAGGTGCGTTGCAGGGCACCGAGAAGCGCACCTTCTCGTTCTCCGTTGAGGTCCTGCCTCCACAGGGCCCCGTGGGGGCACCGCCCAAGCCGGGCATGGCGCCGCCGCCGGCTGCCGGTCTGAAGCGCTAAGCCGAGACTCCCCGAGTCGCGCCGGGCTCGCTACGGGGCGCGACGACCTCAGAAACTTTTCTCCGTCTGCACGAGGAACTGCACCTTGTTGATGCTGGCGCCGCCGTTAAACGGGAACGCCACATCGACGTGCACGACATTCCCCAGGCCTGAACGGGAATTGCCAAAGCGCAGGCCGAAGCCTGCGTCTTTCAGCAGCCCGAGGGTCGGGGCGGCCAGCGGCGCATTTCCCCAGGTGCGCCCCGCGTCGAAAAAGATGGCGGCGCCAACGCGAAACAGCCGGAACGGATACCAGTCGGTGAAATAACGCTGCTCGACGGTGAACAG
>PLEC01000076.1:0-40366 GCA_003136935.1 Gammaproteobacteria bacterium | reverse complement strand
GACCCGCCCGGAAAAATCCCCGTTCAGCAGCAAAGTCGAGCCGCCCTCGCGATAGCCGCGCGACGCGGAGCTCTGGAAGATGAAGGCGCTCTGGCTCGAACCGGCTCCCGAGTCCGCCCAACCCGCGCGCACGCTCACCGAGGTGCCAAGATAAAAGTCCTCGGTGCGCGCAATCTCGTCGTGATTCCACGTTTTCAGGTAATCGTCCTGTACCAGGTCGTACTCGACCCATGGATAGAGGAAGCGCCGGTCCGCGGGGACCTCCGTCACGCCGGTCCAGGTGCTTACCGGGTCAAAGCGATGCTCGTCGTAGGTGACGCCGGTGCTCCAGCGCTGCACCCAGCCGTTCTGTAGTCCTTGTGACCAGCCACCGGAGACCTGCGCCCCCTGATGCAGATCCTGGAACTGATCGATGATCACACCGCGGTCGTAGAGCGAATCGGTCTGCAGATCATTGAGCCCGGACACCCCGGCTGCCCAGCGCGTGTCGAGCGCGTAAAACGGGTGCTGGAGCGTGAGTTCGCGTAACCGCCCATCGCTCAGGTCGGCGTAGTTGACGTTGTACGACGTCCAGCCTCCAAAGGCATGTTGGTCCGTCACCTGCACCTGGGACTCGGTACGGTCGACGTTGGACGAGTGCGCCAGTTTCACGGTGGCGCCGCTGCCGAGGAAGTTGGTGTCTTCCAGCTGCGCGCCCGTGGAATTGGTGCCACCGCTGCGCCCGTAGTTGAAGCCGGGATTTAGCGTCCACACATCGCGCGTCGTGACCTCCACGTCCACCGTGCCATCGTGATACCTGACCGGCCGGATCCAGGCGTCGTAGAAGTAGCCATCGGCACGCAGAATGCGTTCGGACTCGTCCAGTACCCGTCGCGAGTAGCGCGCACCGGACTTGAACAACAGCTGGCGGCGGATCACCTTCTCGCGCGTCCTGGCATGCAACCGGTCTGCAAGCCGGAACAACCTGGTGTCGTCCTGCACATCCTCAAGGTTGAAGATGTTCTGGTTATCGATGGCGATTTCACCGATTACAGCACCCGCGGCCTCAAGCTCTTCATCCGTGGGAATCCCCGGCACCGGCGGCGGCGCGTAGGAACGGGCCCGGCCGGAGGCCGGATCGGTGCCGTCCGCGGCGCTGTCGGCCGTGCTCTCTGCGGCTGCACCCGCAGGGGCGGACGGACCGCTTTCCGATGCAGGCGAACCGCTGGCCGGCTCGAAGTCCGCATGCGCGACCCGCGCCAGACACACCAGCCCGATCAGGCCAACGAGCGGCGCGAGCACTGCACGCCGCGCGCGGTTACCCATGCGATAGCCCGGCCCGTGACCTGTCATGGCCAATCAGAACCCTGGCGCCGTCGGTGCGCGAGGCACGTTCATCCGGGCATTCTGCCGTGCCCGTCGGGGGGCGCCGTAGGCGCAAGTAGCAGTTCGGCGTCAGCGCTACGGCTTAAGATAAGCGCAGCGGCTGCGACGCGTGTCCTTGACAAGGTGCTTTGGACTGTTGGGTGCCACAGAGGAGAGGTTGATGCTCAGACCGCGAGCCCGGAAGGTGCTCACCTGTGGGGTCGCTAGTGTCCTGTGGGCCGTGGGGACTGCCGCAACAGCGCCAACTGCAGGGGTACTCGCAGGCGACGACGGCCCGAGTGGGCCGGAGCACGCGCCCACGACCCTGCTGGTGTTTGCGGCGGCTTCGCTAACCGATGCGCTCGGGGAGGTGGATCGCGCCTTCACGGCGCGCACTCATGTCGAGGTGCGCGCATCGTTCGCAGCCAGCTCCGTACTGGCGAAGCAGATTGAGGCGGGTGCACCGGCACAGGTGTTCTTTTCCGCCGATCTTGGGTGGATGGACTACTTGCAGAAGCGCGAGCTGCTCAGGCGCGGTTCACGGCGTGACGTGCTCGGTAACGCCCTGGTGCTCATTGCGCCAGCCGACAGCACTGCGCATCTTACGATCGCGCCGCATTTCGACCTTGCCGGGACATTGCGCGGCGGGCGGCTCGCCACCGGGGATCCGGATTCGGTACCGGTTGGCAAATACGCACGCGCCGCGCTTGAGCAACTGGGCGTATGGGACAGCGTGGCGCCGCGCCTGGTTCGCGCCGAAAACGTGCGCACCGCGCTCGAATACGTGGCGCGGGGCGACGCCGTGCTCGGCATCGTGTATCGCACCGACGCGCAGGCCGAGAAACGCGTGCGCGTGGTGGACACTTTTCCCTTGGACACTTACCCACCCATCATCTATCCGGCCGCCGTGACCGCCGGCGCGCAGGGGGAAGAGGGCTCGCGGTTCGTGGAATTTCTCTCCGGCGCCGAGGCGCAGGGGATTTTCGCACGCTACGGGTTCACGCCGCCGCCAGCAGCGGCGTCACCAGAAAACACGGGCGCCGCGTCAGCACGGCGCCCATGATGGTGGCTTTCAGAATTTCCCGTTCTGGAAGTCGCTGAACGCCTGCTGCAACTCCTCACGGGTGTTCATCACGAACGGCCCGTACTTGGCCACCGGCTCGCGCAGTGGACGCCCTGCAACCAGAATGGCGCGTGCGCTCATGCCGTCGGCGCCTGCCGTCAGCCCCTTGAGCCGGATTTCCCCGCCTTCGCTCAACACCGCGAGTTCGTGGGTGCGCACCGGGCTTGTGCCCGGATCGGTGCCCACCTGCAGCGCCCCTTCGAAAACGTACAGAAACGCCGCGCAGTCAGGCGGCAGCGCCTGCACGAACTGCGCGCCCGGTTCGATGGCCAGATCCAGGTACGTGGGGTCGGTAGCCGGCTGCAGGATGGGACCCGCGATGCCCGCCACCTGACCGGCAATGACCCTGGCGGTGACGCCTTTTGCCGGTGTCGCCGTGGGGATGCGCTCCGGGCCAAACTCCTGGTATTTCGGCGCCGTCATCTTGTCGCGCGCTGGCAGGTTCAGCCACAGCTGGAAGCCGCGCATGCGCCCCTCCTGCTGCTCGGGCATTTCCGAATGCACGAGCCCGCGCCCCGCGGTCATCCACTGCACGCTCCCCGGGACGAGCACGCCCTCGTTGCCATGGTTGTCGCGGTGGCGCATTCGCCCATCGAGCATGTAGGTCACCGTCTCGAAGCCGCGGTGCGGATGGTCGGGAAAGCCCGCGATGTAGTCCTCGGCCTTGTCGGTGCCGAACTCATCGAGCATGAGAAACGGATCAAGATCCGGAAGCTGCGGCTGCCCGATGACGCGTGTGAGCTTCACCCCGGCGCCATCCGAAGTTGGCATGCCCTTGACGACTCGCTTCACGGAGCGGGTTGCGACGTTGGTGCTGGTCATGGTGGTCATACCTCTTAAGACTTTTGAAGGATATGTTNNCCGAGAAAGCCGAACAGGAACTTCAGATACGACTCCACGAATTCCCCGGGCGCGTTGGGCGCATACATGCCGCCGCGCGAGATGGCTACGATGACCTGCTTGCCGCCGGCGAGTCCCACGGGCCCCTCAGCGGTGTAGCGGAATGTCCTGCCCTTCACCGTGATGCGGTCGATCCATGCCTTCAGCTGTGAGGGGATGCTGAAGTTATACATAGGCGCCCCGATCACAACGACGTCCGCGGCCAGGAATTCCTCCAGCGTCGCGGCATTGCGCGCGGCTTCCAACTCGTCCACGCCAGTCAGTGCCCGGTGCGACAGGTGGGCCAGCTCCTGCGCCGCCAGATCGCGGTAGGTCACCCGCATATCGGGCCGGGCGCTCTTCCAGCGCGCCACGATCTCATGCGTAAGAGCCCGGCTCGCGGAGGCTTCACCCTGGATACTGGAATCGATGTGCAGCAGTTTCATGACCTTCTCCTCGCGACCCTTGCTGGCCGTGTGAGAAGGCTAATCCGTAGGACGATACTTGAGTATCAGGCTAGAATGGAACGCATCATCCTATATTTAGACCTAATGAAGGTGCCCAGTGCAACCGCTCGAGGGCTTTTACTACTTCACGCAAGTGGTTGATCACGGAGGGTTTGCCCGCGCGGCCCGGGCGCTCGGTATCCCCAAGTCCCGCGTGTCCCGCCACGTGGTGGCGCTGGAAGCGCAGCTCAACGTACGCCTGGTTAACCGCTCTACACGGCGCTTCGTGGTCACCGATGTGGGTCATGAGGTGTACCGGCACGCGACCGCGATGCTCGCGGAAGCTGATGCGGCCCTCGAGGCGGTGGAGTTCGCGCGCGCGGCGCCGCGCGGCACGATCAGGGCAAGCTGTCCGGTGGCGATCGCGCAAACCGCGCTCGCCTCGATCCTGCCCGATTTCCTCGTGAAGTGTCCGGCCGTGCGCCTGCAGCTTCATGTGAGCAACCGGCGGGTCGATGTCTTAAGCGAGGGCTTCGATGTCGCCCTGCGCGTGCGATCGCAGCCCACAGGTGAAGACGGTCTCGTGATGCGCAGTTTCGGGACGTTCGCGGAGGTTCTGGTCGCGAGCCCCGGATACCTTGAGCGCGCGGGCGGGATCGCCGAGCCTTCACAGCTCGCGCAGCGCGAGACGCTCGACTACGCGGGAGAATTCGACCGGCGTCCGTGGGAGCTCGTCGGGCCCAAAGGCGAGACCGCGGCGGTGGAGCCTGTGCCGCGTGTGATCTGTCATGACTTCGTCGTGCTGCGCGCGGCGGTGCTGGCAGGCTTGGGCGTCGCGCGTCTGCCGGAGACGGTGGTGCGCGAGGACCTTAAGCGCGGCACGCTCGTGCGCGTGTTGCCGGCATGGAGCAGCCCCCAGGGCGTGCTGCACGTGGTGTTTCCCAGCCGCCGGGGACTGTTGCCCGCGGTGCGCGCCTTCATCGATTTTCTGGCGGAGAGATTGCCCGGGACGATGTGATGGTGGCGCCGGGGCAGGCGGCGCGTCGCTCTGAGCCTGTACGGTTTCCGACCGCGTTGCCTCGAAGGGCTTAGACTCAACTGACGGTACCGCTGGGTAATCCGCCAGCGGCGGAAGTGCGTTCTCCCTGCTATGTGGCGGAGTGAGTGCGTATGAGGATTCGATTGAGCGTGCCGCGCGGGTTCGCGCTTGCGGCGCTGATGGCTGTGTCAGCGCGCGGCGGGGCGCGCGCGGCTGACGCCGATCCGCCCGCAGGTAGTGCAGGGCGGGGCGATGCGGACGGATCCGTGGCAGCGGAGCCTGCGGCGGCGCTGCGACCGCTCGCGACGCCGCCAAACACTAAGATCGGGACGCGAGCGCACAACGATCCGGCATCGCGCACGCAGTCGACGACCCTACGGCGACGCACCCACAAAGCGAAGCCGTCGTCCGCGGACCACCACCTGCCACCAACCCCGCATCATGTCGGCGCGCCTGAAGCTGCGGCCCGTCCAACGCCGTCCGCCGCGCCTCCCCCCGTTGCTCACGGAGCCGAGCCCGTTATGACTCAAACGCAGGCGAAGGATCCGGACCCGCGCGACGCAGCTCCGCACGCGGACAGAACCTCGCGGGATCGGGCCGAGCGGTAGCGCTATGCCGCGCCCATCTGCCGCACGGCAAGAAGGTCGCGAGAGCCAGCCAAGCGGAGGTGACGCGTCTCCAGGGTGACGACCGCCTGCGTGTGGCCCGATGCGGTCACGAACTCGGCCTCAACGGCGTCTCCTGAGTAGACCTGCACAACCGCGCCAACGTCATCCCGCTTCAGCCCGTGGTTTGGTAGATCAGCGGTAACGACCACTGTATCGAGAGTCTTGAAGGGCATGGCCTACTCCTCAGGATATGCCGTGACAAATCGAGGTGAAACCTCGTCGCTTAGTATAATCCAGACGGTGACAATACGGCCGGAGCGGCCATTTGGCCCCGTAAGCACACCGCGTACGGTGAACTTTTGACCATATCCTGTCACGTCCAATGACGGTGCTTCGCCGGACAGCGTGGCGTGCAGATCGCGTTCGAGGACTTGCCATTGACCTTGCAGGTAGCCAAGCGACCGGAAAAACGCATACTTGTGACGCCCGATCGGATGCGTGGACGAGAGTAAGTAGTCACGCACCTTGTCACCAGGAACGATCGCGGCACGGGCGTCGAGCAGCATGGCTCAGCCCTCATCATACTGCAGCGCGTCGCGTTCCAACTCCTTGACGAAGTCGCGCACTTCCTCGCGCGTGCACACCTTGCCTTCCAGCAGCGCCTGCAACAGCGACTCTAAATGCACGCGCAGCGCCACTGCGAGAACCGTCGGCGTGTAGTGTTGTAATCCCGCCAGCAGATCGTTGAGTTCGTCGAGACACTCCTCGACTGTCCCATCACTTCGCGTCGTGTCTGCAAATGGCATGGTGCGTTTCTCCAGTGGTCCGCCACCAAACCATACACGACCCGATTGAGCGTCACGGTGGATGCTGGTGTCGCCGAGCGCTTTTCTGCACAAACAGGCAGCCAATCGCGATTCCAATCGTGCGCGGTCTGAATAAACTTCCGGCTCGCCTTTTCGTGAAACCAACACACCACTCAAGGAGACACGGCATGAACAGTTTCACCCTGACCGCGGTCGGCAACCTGGCGCGCAACCCGGAACTGGTGGCCAAGAACGGCACCAGCTACACGCGCTTTTGTCTGGTGGGCAACGACTACGCCGGCAAGGACGAGGAGGGCGCGTCGCGCGAAATTGTGACGAGCTTGTGGTTCGTGGCTTTTGGTCCGCTGGGGGAGGCTCTCGCGAGGAACGCCCATAAAGGGGATCAGCTCTTCGTCGAGGCGCGAGTGCGCGCCAGCAACTGGACCGACAAACAAGGCGAGAAGCAATACGACCATTCGTTCATTGCCGAGGGGTTCCGCTTTGGTGCGCCAGGCAAGGTGAAGCGCGAGCAGCGCGATGCGCATCGCGATGGCGAGATCGCTCGTGACACCACCACGGCGCACGTCGTGAGTGAGCCCTGACCGATCATCACCACCGCGGGGCGGAGAGCCATGATGCAAGCAAAGCGCAAGGAATGTGGTGTGGGAGCGCTGAATAGCGGGTTGGGTGCGCTGCTGTTGTTGTTGATGCCCGTCGTCGCGTTCGGGCAGGCAGCCTCGCCATTTATGACTGGGGCGACCGCGCTGCAGACTAATATCCTCGCCTGGTTGACGCCGATCGCGATCATCCTGGTCATGGCCCTGGGCGGCATGGCCATGGCAAATCGAATGTCCTGGGGCTGGTGCTTCGGCGCGATTCTGGGAATTGCAATTGCATTCGGCGCGCCGCAGATCGTCGCCTGGGTGCGCGGCATGTTCGGCGTATAGGCCCGTCGTGACGGCGCGCAATGCAGGTCTGACTGCCGACCCCCTCTTCGTGGGGGCAACCCGCCCACCGATGCGTTGGGGCGTCACTTACTCGGCGCTTCTATGCAACCTGGTGTTCACCATGGAAGCGTTTCTGCTCACCAGAAACCTGTTGACGCTGCTGATGTGCGCGCCGATCCATGGGGTCTGCGCCTTACTCTGCACCCGCGACCCACGCTTTTTCGATCTGCTCCTGCTGTGGGGCCGAACACGGCTGCCGGCCCTGTTTACGACGCTGCGTCTATGGCAGGCAAGCAGCTACAGCCCGCTGGCACTCGACCTGCCCGCGAGAAGCGGGCGCCGTCGGCGCGTACCAGATGTGCGGCTGTTGCACGCGCAGAGGGAGGTGCGCCCATGCTGAGGACAAGGCGCGCCGTTGCGCTGCGCCGCGAGCGCGGTGCAGCCGAGCATATCCCGTACGCCGCTTACGTGGCGGATGGGGTCGTGAAGACCAGGTTCGGGGACTATCTCCAGGCGTTTCGGCTCGGCGGCGCCAGTTTCGAGTGTGCGGACGACGAGCAGCTCAATACCTGGCACGAGCGGCTGAATGTGCTGTGGCGAAATCTCGCCAGCCCGCACATCGCACTGTGGACGCACTTGATTCGCAGCGCCGAGCGCACGGCGCCAGCGGACACGGCAGGCAGCGGTTTCGCTGACGTGCTGCACGCCAGGTATCACGAGCGGCTGGCCGGCGAGACATTGATGGTGAATGAACTGTATCTGGCCATCCTTTACCGGCCGGCGGCCGGGTTGACGGCAGGCATTGTTTCGCGGGCGCTGGCTCGCACTCAGGCAGCAAGCGCCGGTCTTGAGCTTGGGGACGCGCTCGAGACTTGCGCGAAACTTAGGGCTACGGTGAGCGCTTCGCTGGCGAGGTATGAGCCCGAAGCGCTGCGGTCGTACCGTCGCGGTGACGTCTGGTATTCATCTCTCCTCGAGTATCTGGCGCTGCTGGTCAACGGAGAGCGGCGCCAGGTGCCATTGCCTGCCGGACCGGTAAACGAAGTCTTGGCCACCACGCGCCTGCTGTTTGGAACCGAGGCGATCGAGTACCGCCTGGCAGCGGCAACACGCGTCGGAGCGATGCTCGGTGTGAAGGAGTACCCAACACCGAGTCTCGTCGGGATGTACAACCGCTTGCTGTCGGCTCCCTTTTCGCTGGTACTGACGCAATCTTTCGCGTTTCTGTCCCGGGCTGCCAGTCAGGGATTGCTGCAGCGGCAGTTTCACCGCATGACGAATGCCGGGGATTTCGCGGTGTCCCAGGCAGCGCAGCTGAAGGACGCGCTCGATGCCCTGAGCAGCAACGAGTTTGTGATGGGTGATCACCACCTCTCGTTGCAGATTCTGGCCGACCCCGATGAGGCAGTTGCTGGCGTACCCGACTCATGGCGGCTCAAGAAGCTGAACGATCAGGTTGCGCACGCCCGCGGACTGTTGGCCGATACCGGGATGACCGTGGCGCGCGAGGATCTCGCGATGGAGGCCGCGTTCTGGGCGCAGCTTCCCGGCAACTTCGCGCTGCGTACGCGCAAGGCACCGATCACTTCGCGCAATCTCGCCGCGATGGTGCCGTTCCATAACTACCCCATGGGGCGCGCAGCTGGCAATCACTGGGGCGACGCGCTCGCCATGCTGTGCACGAGCGCTCACTCACCGTACTACTTCTCGCTGCACGCGAGCGATCCGTCGGATCCGGACGGCGGCAGCCGGAAGGACACCGGGCATACCTTCATATGCGGTCCCACCGGCTCCGGCAAGACGGTGTTCATAGGCTTCCTCGTCGCTCTGCTTGCGCGCCAGGGGGTGACACAAGTGATCTTCGATAAAGATCGCGGACTTGAGATTCTGGTGCGTGCTCTCGGCGGTGAGTACCTCGACTTAAGACACGGTCAGGGCACCGGGTTCAATCCGCTGCAGTTGCCCGCCACAGCACACCACGTGGAGTTCCTTAAATCCTGGTTGCGCATGCTGGTGCGCCCAGCGGGAAAAAGGCCGCTCACCCCCCGGGAGAGCGCGGATCTTGACCAGGCCTTGCACGGGACCCTCGCGCTCGAACGCCCGGCCCGGCGCCTGTCCAGACTGATCGAGTTTCTGGACGCAACCGACCCGGAAGGAATCCACGCACGCCTGGCGCGCTGGTGCGCCTCCTCCTGCGGGGACTATGCGTGGGTGTTCGACAATCCGCTCGACTCGATCGTGGCGAAGCTGAACGGCCGGACCCTGATCGGCTTTGATGTCACGCGGTTCCTGGATCACGAGGTGACGCGCGCGCCGATGACGCTCTACATGTTTCACCTGGTGCGGGAACTGCTCGACGGGCGGCGTCTGGTGTGCTGGATGGACGAATTCTGGCGCTTGCTCGCCGACCCCATGTTCGAGAGTTTTGCCAAGGACGGGCCAAAGACCTGGCGCAAGCTGAACGGTGTCATGTGCCTCGCGACTCAGAGCGCGAGCGATGTGCTGGAGAGTCCGATCAGCCGCACGATCATCGAGCAGACACCCACGAAGGTGTTCTTTCCCAACTCCGATGCCGACACGCGGGAGTACACCGAGGGCTTCGGACTCAGTGAGCGCGAATTCAAGCTCATCAAGGAGCAACTGGAGCCTGGCTCGCGCAGCTTCCTGGTGAAGCAGGGGCACCACAGCATCGTCTGCCGGCTCGACCTCAAGGGCTTCGAGTCAGAGCTGGCGGTTATCTCCGGCCGCGCACGCCATGTGGAGCGCATGCAGCGGCTCATGGATGAGCACGGTCCGGAGCCCGCGCGCTGGCTGCCGCTTTTCATGAAGTCCGTGGCCCCCGAGTGAGATCCGCCTTATGCAGTTTCCCAAAAGGAGCGAGTTATGAGACAGCAGGCCGTTCGGTTTCTCCTGGCTTTCGCCACCCTTGCCGCTTTCACGCCCGCAGCGCATGCGCAATTCGCTGTGATTGATATCGCATCGCTCACGCAGCTCGTGTCGGAGGTACAGACGCTCGAACAGCAGCTGGCCACGGCGCGCAGCCAACTTGCCCAGGCGCAGCAGGAGTACCAGTCCATCACGGGCGGACGCGGCATGCAGCAATTGCTGGCGGGTACGGTGCGCAACTACCTGCCAGGGGATTGGGCCGCGCTGCAGGGGGCTCTGCAGGGAGCCAGGGGCGCATTTCCCGCCCTCACGACAGACCTGCGCAGCGCGATCTCGGCCACGTCGGTGCTTTCGGCAAGTCAGCTGTCGTCGCTGACGCCCTCGGCAAGCGCCCAGGTGCAGGCGGGGCGCCAGAACGCGGCACTTCTGCAAAGCGTCAGTCGCGAGGCGCTCGCCAATTCGAGCAATCGCTTTGCGGCCATCCAGCAGTTGATAGATGCGATTGGCAGCGCCACCGATCAGAAAGGCGCTCTGGACCTGCAGGCTCGGATCGCGGCCGAGGTCGGAATGTTGCAGAACGAGCACACCAAGCTGCAGGTCCTGTATCAGGAGCTGCAGGCGGACCAGTGGGCCAATTCGCAGCGCACGCGCGAGCTTGCGATTGCTGGTCATGGCCAGTTTGTGAGCCGTTTCCAGCCCCAGCCTTAAAGCACGCCGGCAGCGTTCCTATGGGCTTCTTCGAAACATTCTGGACCTGGCTGAACGGGCAGCTCGTGAACTATATCGGTTCAAACACCGCAATCATTGCTGCGGCACTGGAGCCGGCGATCGTGACGCTCGCCACGATATACGTCATGGTCTGGGGCTACCTGCAGCTCACCGGCCGCATCGAGGAGCCCCTCATCGCCGGTCTCAAGCGATTGATCACGCTCGCGGTCGTGCTCGGCTGCGCGGTGCACTTGTGGCTGTACAACAGCGTCCTTGTCGACACGTTCTATCGGGCGCCGGTGCAGCTTGCGGCCGCGGTAGCAGGGGCCGCCGATCCGGTCACAACTGTTGATGCAATATGGAGCCGCGGCGGAGCCGTTGCGGGCTACCTGTGGAACAACGGTGGGGTGTTCAGCGGGGACGTTGGCTACTACGTTGCTGGCGCCGTGGTGTGGGTGCTGGTGGGCCTGCTATGCGTTTACACCATGTTCTTGATTGCGCTGTCCAGCATTGCGCTCGCGGTGTTGCTGGCGCTCGGACCATTGTTCCTCGCGTTGCTGCTCTTCGATACGACGCGTCGGTTCTTTGAGGCATGGCTCGCTCAGCTCGCCAACTACGCGCTCATTACCATCCTCACGGTGCTGGTGGCGGCACTGCTGCTGCAGGTCGTGCAGTCGTATGCGAATCAGACTGCCGCTCGCGGCGCGGCGATCATGACCGTCGATGCGCTGAACATGGTGTTGATGTCGGCACTGGTGTTTCTGCTCATGCGCCAGGTCATGCCAATCGCCGCAGCGCTTGCGGGCGGGGTGGCACTCAACAGTTTTGGCACGGTGAGCCGCGTGGTCGGTTGGGGTCTGCGCAGCGCGGCGGGGGCCACGCGCGGCGCGGGTGCGCTCGCCGTCGGCCAATTCGTCGCCGGCTCTGGAGCCGCCACGCCCGCTGCGGCAACCCAACGCGCCGCATGGCGCGTATGAGGGAGGAGGGACCCATGAAGCTGTGGACGGTGTGGGTCGTCAGTGTCTTGTTCCTGAGCGCAGGTTGTGCCTCGCATCAGAGCCGCTGCGACGGGCGCCTGGAGCCCATCAATCCGCCCACGGCGTCGCCCGATGCGTCGCGGGACGTTTCCAACAGTCATCGCCCGGGGTCGCCATGAAGAGCGAACTGCTGACGGCGTACTTCCAGGAGGCCGCATCATGGGATGCGGATCGCGTCGCGCAGGCAAATCGCGCTACAAGCCGCGCCTGGCGGGCGGCCGCAGCCGGCTGGGTCTGCGCGACGGCCTGCGCTGTGGCACTGGCGGTGCTCATGCCTTTGAAGCGCGTCGAGCCTTTTGTGGTACGCGTCGACAACAGCACCGGCATCGTGGATGTGGTGCCAGTATACAGCGGCGAAGCCGGCATGCAGCAGACGGTTACTCGCTATTTCCTGTCGCATTACGTCAGCGTCTGCGAGCGCTTCAACTTCGCGACTGCAGAGAGCGATTACGAAGAGTGCGGGGCGTTTCACGCGGCACAGCGCAACCAGGCATGGTACGCGCTGTGGAATCCCAACAATCCAGCCTCACCTCTCAACGTTCACAAGGATGGCAGCACAGTCAGGGCGCAGGTCATCTCGGTGAGCTTCTTTCAGCGCGCCAGTGGCGTTACGGATCTGGCACAGGTGCGCTATCTGACGGCTGAGCGCTCAGGGACCGGTGCCGACGAACGCATCACGCATTGGATCGCGACTATCCAATATGCCTACACCCAACCCTCTCACGATCCGAAGGTGCGCCGCTGGAATCCGCTCGGCTTCAAGGTGGTGGAACTCACCGCCGAGCCCGAGATCCTCGCGCCATCATCTGACCAAGCGGCACGGACAGGGTAGGCAGGAGGAGTGGGTGATGGATACCAGCACTCGGAATTGCCTCGCGCATGCCGCTCGAATCGCAGCACTCGTCGCGTCGCTGCTCGCCGCGGCTGTGGGCAGCGTGTCCGTCGCTGACGCCGCCGACGTCCGCATTCGCGTTGAAGATTACGCCGCGGATGTCGTGTATCGCCTCAAGGGTTATGTCGGTTATCAGATCGATCTTGAGTTCGAGCCCGGTGAAAGCTTCGTCGGGCTCGGCGCCGGCGACCTCGAGAGCCTGACCTTCGCCGCGCAGGAAAACCATCTGTTTCTCAAGCCGCGCGCGAGCGGTATTGAGACAAACCTCACCGTGTTGACAAACCGTCGGACATATCACTTCGACTACGTCGCAGGCTCGGCGAGACCCGACCCAGCGCTGTCGGACGTGATCTACGCGTTGCGTTTTAGCTACCCGTCCACACGCACGTCGGGCCGAACCGAGGAAGGCCTGGAGCGCAAGCTGGCGACAGCGACCGACGGACGATGGCACAACCTCGCCTACGGCTACTGCGGCAACCCCGCCCTGAAGCCCGTAGCCGCCTGGGATGATGGAATCCAGACGCGGCTGCGCTTCGGATCACGACAGGAACTGCCGGCGATCTTCATGCGCAACGACGATGGCAGCGAATCGCTGGTGAACTTCACCATCGAGGCCGGTGAAGTGACCCTGCATCGTGTTGCACGGCAGTTCGTCGTGCGGCGCGGGCGGCTCAGCGGCTGCATTGTTAACGAAAGCTTCACCGGTGCCGGTGAGCAACTGAAATCCGGCACAGTGACCTCGGCGGTGGAACGCGTGACCCGGGAGGTGCGGCCGTGAGTGCACCCATGGCCGACGACTCTGCCGGAACCAACCCGCCTGACGCCACGGACGCCGTGGCGGGTGAACGTGGCGCCACCATCGCCAATGCTGCGCGCAGCGTGCAGTCGCGGGTCGGCAGTATTGTTGCCGCCGCCCTCATGATCACTCTCGGTCTGTCGGCGCTTAGCTGGTACTACGCACATGCGTTGGGGCGCCAGAGTCATGCGCGGCAGCTCGCTCAGAGTGCCGCGTCGGCACGCGCCCAAGGGGAGATGTCATTGCCATCACTCGGGCACATAGCGCTACCCGCGCCTGCGGCCGCGCCGACGACAGACGCGGCACCCCCTGGCGCGCAGATCCAGCCTGATCTGCCGCTTGAGGAGACGCGTGCGCATGCCCCGTCCTGGAACGCCAATCCCGCTGCGCTGGCTACGGCGGCTGACGCGGGCGCCGGCACAGTTGCGCCGCGGACGAAGTCAGCCGGTGAGCTCGCGTTCGAACGGCGCCTTTCGGGCCTGGTCTTCGCGCGCGAGGCGCAGTTGCCGGCGGGGTCGGCAGTTGGGACTCAGGGCGCATCTCAATTAGCCGCGGCCTCAGGTGGCCCGGATCCGGAGCACGCGGACCCCGGACCCGAGTCCGCGCGCAAGCCGGGTGATCGCGCCCCCATCACACTTGCCGCTCTCCTGCGCCCAACTACCACGCCGGCGACACAGGCCGAGCTTCTGCCCTCCGAGCGTTTCCTGCTTCCGAAGGGGGCGTTCATCGATTGCACCCTCGAGACAGCAATCGATTCAACGCTGCCGGGCATGACCACGTGCATCACAGCGGCGGACACCTTCAGTGCGGACGGCAAGGTTGTGCTGCTCGAGCGCGGCACGAAGCTCGTCGGCGAGACGCGCGGGCAACTGCAGCAGGGTCAGGCGCGGGTATTCGTCGTATGGACTCAAGCGCGCACGCCAGCGGGGGTGGTGGTGCCTCTGGATTCCCCCGGCACCGATGAGCTCGGACGCTCGGGCCTCCCCGGGGACGTCGAGCGCCATTTCTGGCAGCGGTTCGGCGCGGCCATGTTGATCTCGCTCGTGGACGGCGCGGTGCAGGCGGGCGTGCAGGCCTCCAGCCGCTCGGGCGGCGCGGTGATCTACACGCCGTCGGGCTCCACCGACGTGCTCACCGAGGTGTTGAAAGACACACTGCAGATTGCGCCCACGGTCGTGATACGAAACGGTGAGCGCATCCAGGTGCTCGTTGCGCGAGACATCGACTTCAGATCCGTCTATGAACTGCGTTCCTCAACTTCCGGGCGCTAGCACCTGCGCGCCATCGCTGGCCGCCGCGGCTGCCGCGAGCGAACTGTCCGCGCTGGACCTCACCCTGAGGGCACTGCGGCCACTCCTTGAGGATCCTGAGGTGACTGAACTGTGTATCAACCGACCACGGGAGATATTCATCGAGACGCGCGCGGGCTGGCGGCGAGAGGAGGTGCCATTCGCGGACTTCAACTGGTGCCGGCGCCTGGCGAAGCTCATCGCTAACGTCACGCGGCAGCGGGTCGACGAAACCTCACCGCTCCTGTCGGCATCCCTGCCGACGGGCGAGCGCGTGCAGATCGTCCTGCCGCCAGCAACCACGCTCGGATGTGTCGCGATCACCATCCGCCGCCCCGCGGACGTGGTGTGGTCGATCGAGGAGCTCGCTCGGCGCGGCGCGCTCGCTACGCTCACCGGTCCCGACGCAGGAGTAGCCGATACGGAAACGGAACTCGCGCGGCTACATGCCGCCCGCGACTACGTGGCGTTCATGCGCCTGGCCGTGCGGATGCGCAAAAACATCCTCGTGTCTGGCGCGACCGGCTCGGGCAAGACGACCTGGACGAAGGCCCTGATTCGCGAGATCCCTGCAGATGAGCGCCTCGTCACGATCGAGGACGCCCGCGAGCTGGTGCTCGATGGGCACCGCAATCACGTGCGGCTCTTCTACAGCAAGGACGACCAGGGGCTGGCCCGCGTGACGCCAAGACAGTTGCTCGAATCCTGCCTGCGGATGAGGCCCGACCGTATCCTGCTTGCGGAGTTGCGCGCCGAGGAGGCGTTCGATTACCTGCGAAACGTCAACTCGGGTCACCCGGGGTCGATCACCAGTGTGCACGCGACGAGTGCGGAACTCGCGTTTGAACAGATGGTGCTGCTGGTCAAGCAGAGCGCGGGCGGCCGCGGCCTGGCCAGCCGCGATATCAAAACCCTGCTGTATCTGCTCATCGACGTGGTTATTCAGTGCGCCCTGGTGCGGCACCAACGCGTCATCCGTGAAGTGTGGTTCGACCCGGCGCGCAAGCACACGGAACTACGGCGCCGTTCAAGCAGAGGCTCGTCATGTCCGCTACCGGGGTAATGCACAGCGTGAGTCTCTTGCGTGGCTGGTGGGGCCTCGCCGCGGCGTACGCCGCCGTACAGGTCCCACTAGTTGTGGGATTGGTCAAAGGCCGCGCACCGCTGGCCAAACTTCTCGCATCGCCCATCATGGCCGTGCCGCTGACGGCAGCGGCCGCGATGGGCATGGCGCTGGCGGCGCCACTGTGGCACGCACTCGGCATTTCGACCGTCGGCGCACTGTCTACGTCCGCGGGAGCGGCATTAAGCGCAGGGTTGGGTTACGTCTCCGGCCGCGCCATCGCGCGGCGCGTGCCGGCGGTTACCCACCAACGCGGCGCGATTGTCGTCCAGCCCGCGCCTCCCGTGCGGACTCGAGGCATCCGTCGTGCCCGGGATCTGGCGCCCGGCTTCGGGCTTGGACCTCAGGGAATCACGCTGGCTGGCATTCCAGTCGCGCCCGAGGACGAAGTTAAGCACTTCAAACTGATCGGTACCACCGGGACGGGCAAGAGCACGGCAATTCACGAGCTGCTGCACGCCGCACTCCAGCGTGGTGACCGCGCTGTTATCGCAGATCCCGACGGGGGTTATTTGCGGCGTTTCTACAACCCCAGGCGCGGTGACGTCATCCTCAATCCGTTTGAGCCGGCGTCCGCCAAGTGGGATCTGTTCGGCGAAATCAGCAACGACTACGACGTCGAGCAGCTTGCCCGCTCATTGATTCCGGACCATGAAGGCCCGGACCGCAGCTGGCGCGGCTACGCACGCACGTTCTTCAGCGCGGTCACCGCGCAGGCGCATGCGGCGGGTGACCGCGACGTTCGCGAGTTGTACCGGCTGCTGGTGGTCGCCGGGACGCCGGAGCTTAAAGCTCTGGTCGGGGGTACACCGGCCCAGCCTTTTCTCGAGGAGCACAACGGGCGCATGTTCGATTCCATTCGCTCAGTCACCAGCTCCGCGGTGAGTGCACTCGACTACGTCTCGCGACAGCGCAGCGCGCCGCTTGCCGTGCGTAACTGGGTGCGCGCTTCCTCTATGTCCGACGGCGGCGGGCAGGCGGGAGGCCGTGGCGTCCTGTTCATGCCGTACAAGGCCGGACAGATTGCCGCATTGCGCTCCACGATTTCGGCCTGGACGCGGCTTGCCATTTTCGAAGCCATGAATCGCGAGGAGGGCGACCAGCGACTGTGGTTTGTGGTGGATGAGCTGGACGCACTGGGGCAGATCGACGGACTGAAAGATGCGCTCGCGCGGTTACGAAAATTTGGCGGGCGTTGCGTGCTGGGATTTCAATCCATTGCCCAGGTCTCGAGCACCTACGGGAGCGGCGAAGCTCAGACCATAGTTGAAAACTGCGGCAACACGCTGATCCTGCGCTGTGCGGGAAGCGAGCACGGCGGCACGTCGCAGTTTGCTTCACGGCTCATCGGCGAGCGTGAGGTGCTGCGCACGGCGATCTCACGATCACGCCGCGCGACCGAGTTTCTGCCGGCCGTTACGCACGCCGAGCACCTGAGCGTCGAGTCTGCAGTCATGAGTTCCGAGATCGAGCAGCTCCCTGATCTTGCCGGCTACCTGAAGCTTGCATCGCGCAAGGAGTGGTTGCGGGCCAGCCTGCGGCCGCCGTCGCTGGAGCGGAAGGCCTTCCCCACGGGTGTCAGCGCAGGGAGCGCCAGGATCCTGCCGTTCGACCGGGCAGTTTCCGCCGGCAGCGCTTCAGCGGCGCACGAGCGCGGCGCTCACGCCGGTGAGCGGGCAGATGATGGATTTGACGCGGGTGGCTGAAGGGGCTGCGCATGGAAGACCTGACCATGAAGCTCGGACTCCTCATGGAAGCGGCTCAATCGCAGCAGGCACTTGCTACGACGACGCTTGCTCAGCTGCGCGAGCACACGGGCGCACTGGATGGTGTAGTCCGCGAGGAGATCCGCCACACGGTAGTCGAGGAGCTCCGTGAGGTGGCCGACGACAGTCGTCGCGCGGCGGACAGCCTTCGCGCACTGCAGCGTGTCGCCAGCTTGCGGATCGCCGTATGGAGCCTGGGGATCGCGACGCTCGCCACCGGCATTCCCTTCGGCCTCGCCTGGTGGCTGCTGCCCGCGCGCGCCGACATCGCGACGCTGCGCCTGACCCGTGATCAGCTCAACACCAGCGTCGAACTTCTCAGCGCGCGCGGCGGCCGCGCCGCCGTGCGGCACTGCGGTCCGGCTCAGCGACTTTGCGTGCGCGTGGACCGCGGCGCGCCCGCGTATGGCGAGGCAGGGGACTACTTCGTAATCAAGGGCTACTGACGGCAAGGGAGGGGTAAGCTCTTGGACTGGATCACGGTGTTGGCGTGGACGCATGGCTGGAAGGGCGCGCTGCCTTTCGTCGTCGCGCTGCTGCTGGCGGCATCGCTCGCGTTGCGCACGAAATCGGTCGATTTGCATAAGCGCGGGGCGCACGTGCTGCACGGCAAAGCCGCACGTCGTGCGCGGCGCCGCCGCCGGTCGTTCGCCGCACGACTCACGCTTGCGGGCGTTCCGATCGCAGGCCGTGAGGAGACCAGGCACTTCAAGCTCATTGGCACGACTGGCACGGGCAAGTCGACCGCCATCCGCGGCCTTCTGTCCGGAGCCCTCGCGCGTGGCGATCGCGCGGTCATCACGGATCCGGAGGGAGGTTATTTCGAGCGCTTCTACGATCGCCGGCGCGGGGACTGCGTACTGAACCCGTTCGAAGCCGTTTCCGTGAAATGGGATCTCTTCGCGGAAATCCGCAAACCATGGGACGTCGAGCACATTGCGAGCGGGCTTATCCCGACGACGGAGGACGCCTCTGGCAGGGAGTGGCGCGGCTACGCGCGTACCTTTCTCACTGCCGTCATCCGGCGCTGCTACGAATTTGGCCGCAAAGACCAGGGCGAGCTGTGGCGTCTGCTCACCGTTGCCAGCAGCGCAGAATTGCGCCCCGTCGTCGCCGGAACTCCCGCCCAGCCATATCTGGAACCGGAAAACGCCCGTATGTTCGGCTCGATCCGCTCCGTGGCCGGCTCGGCGGCTGCGGCGTTCGAGTATGTGCAGGCGCAGCGGGCCAGAAGTTTCTCGGTGCGCGATTGGGTGCGTTCCGGCCGTGGGGTGCTGTTCATCCCCTATAACTCCGCCCAGATCGCCGCACTGCATTCGATCATCGCGACGTGGGTGCGGCTCGCGATCTTTGAAGCGATGGGCAGTGAGGAGCGGGACCAGCGTCTGTGGTTCGTCGTCGATGAGCTCGATTCACTCGGGGCCATCGATGGACTCAAGGATGCGCTGGCGCGGTTACGAAAATTTGGCGGGCGTTGCGTGCTGGGATTTCAATCCATTGCCCAGGTCTCGAGCACCTACGGGAGCGGCGAAGCTCAGACCATAGTTGAAAACTGCGGCAACACGCTGATCCTGCGCTGTGCGGGAAGCGAGCACGGCGGCACGTCGCAGTTTGCCTCACGGCTCATCGGCGAGCGGGAGGTGATCCGCCGGCAAACCTCGCGCGGCCGCGATCGGGAGAGCTTCTTTGCCGCACGCGGTGCGCGCCGCTCCACCAGCGTGAGTGATCAGCATGTCACGGAGATGGCGGTGCTGGCGTCGCAGATTGAGCAGCTCCCCGATCTGACGGGGTATCTGAAAACAGCATCCTGCAGCGATTGGCTGCGGGTTAGTTTCAAGGGCGGACACTAGCCCGTGGCCATCTTCTACCTGCAAATCAACTCCGTCGGTCGCGGAGCAGGACGGCGTGCGACCGCCGCCGCGGCGTACCGGGCCGGCGAGCGCATCCGCGATGAGCGCAGCGGGGAGTTGCACAACTACAGCCGCCGCCGCGACGTCATGCATACCGAGATTTTTCTGCCCGGGCAGCTGGCCAGCGGCGCGGCTGCCTGGGCGCGCAACCGCGAGCGACTGTGGAACACTGCTGAGCATGCCGAGAAACGTCACAACGCCAGAGTGGCACGCGAGTATCAGGTAGCCCTGCCTCCGGAGCTGAGTCCTTCGCAGCGCGTCGCGCTAGCGCGCACGTTCTCCCGCGAGGTCGCCGAGCGCTACAAGGTTGCGGTGGATCTTGCCGTTCATGATCCGCGCCCTGAGGGCGATTCGCGTAACTTCCACGCTCACCTGCTGACTACGACGCGTGAAGTGACTCCAGCCGGACTTGGCGCCAAAGCCGGCCTCGACATGTCGGGGCGCGAGCGCCGCAGGCATGATCTACCCGATCACCGCCAGGAATATTTGACGCTGCGCGAGCGCTGGGCCACGCTCACCAACGAGGCGTTACGGGAGGCAAATGTCGAGGCGCGCATCGATCATCGCAGCCTCGCAGCCCAGGGCGTAGATCGCGAGCCAGTTCCCGCCATTCCGCTGATGCATTTAAAAATGGAACAGCGCGGGGTTCGCAGCGAGCTGGCCGAACGCCTGCGGTCTGAGTATCGCGAACGTGTTCAGCGCCGCGTGGAACACTCGGCTGAGTCGGCGCAGACTCAAGGGTCGGCAGCACTTACCGCTGCAGACAGCGCTAACGCTGCACGAAGTCAGCAGGGTGCAAAGCCGGTCACTCAGCTCAACGATCTTGAGGAAATTCGGCGCCAGGCGCGGGAGGCGTGGTTGCGCCTGCGGCCGAAGGAGGCGGAAAGGGCCGCGCAGCTTCGAGATCGCGGTCATAGCGGAGAGCGCGCCGGCCGCCAGAGCGAGGAGCGTGAATCGACGCCGCCCGCAGAAGAGGAGCTCGGATTGTGAGCCGCAACACCCGGCGCAGCGCGAGTGGCCGAAGGGCCGCAAGCTTCCGTGGCCGAGTCTCGCGTTTGCATCGTGCTACGTCTATTCGCCACGCGCCCCCGGGGCTGTGTGCGAGGCGTCGCGTCAGCTGTGCGCAAGGCTGAAGGCAAGTGACCCGCAATGGCTTCCCCGCTACGCAGGCGTTGTGTATCGGGCGAGCCTTTGCGACCCGCAACTTGCGAATCTGTTCGGCGGCGCCGCTGTACTGGTACCCGTTCCCGGAAGCGCCACCGGGAAGAGCGCGAGCTGGCCAGCCTCGCAGCTGGCCCTTGCGCTGCGGGAAATTGGTCTCGTCCAGCAGGTCTGGAAGGGGCTGCGTCGCGACTCGACGGTGACGAAATCGGCCACCGCACGTGCAAGCGAGCGCCCGACAGTTCGTGAACATTACGAGTCGTTCGCAGTGGAGCACCCGCTACCGGCCATCCATAAGATCTTGCTGGTGGACGATGTCATTACCAAAGGCCGGACGCTTCTTGCCGCCGCGGCACGCCTGCAGGAGCAGTTTCCGCACGCCGACGTTCGAGCATTTGCGCTCATTCGAACCCTGGGTTTTGTGCCGCGGGTTGATCAGCTAGCGGAGACATGTCACGGCGTCGTGCGGTGGGCCGGAGGAGATGCGCGCCGTGAACCCTAAGCACAAGGCATCACGTTCCATTCTGCCGCGTTCGTTCGCGCGTGTCGACGACATTACCCACAGAATCGTTGTACTGCGCGGCCGCAAGGTAGTGCTCGACGCTGAGCTTGCCGCACTGTACGGCGTCACGACCAAGGCGCTGAACCAAGCGGTCAAGCGCAACGTAGAGCGCTTTCCTGAGGATTTCATGTTCCAGATTTCACGCGTCGAGAGGGAGTATCTTGACCGGTCACAGTTTGTGACCGGTTCGCAAAAGCATCGCGATAGCCGCTTTCGCCCATATGCGTTTTCCGAACATGGGGCCATCATGGCTGCGGCCGTGTTGAACAGCCCTCGTGCCGTCGAAACGAGTCTTTACGTGGTGCGAGCGTTCGTGAGACTGCGTGATCTCTTTGTCTCCAACAGGGCTTTAGCTCAGAAGTTTGATGAGCTCGAACGCAAGGTCGGGCGTCACGATGAAGCGATCGTAGGAATCCTCAGGGCGCTGCGCGAACTTATGACTCCACAGAGCTCAACACGCCGCGGCATCGGATTCACGGCCGATCTGAAGTAGTACCCGGGCGTTCTCAGGGCAAAGTGATTCTGTAGGTGAGCATCGCACCGCCCTCGACCGGCACGAGCGCAATGTTCGAGTCCGTCCCGGTTGCGTAAGTGCGGTTCATGGTGAAGCGTGCGCTGGCTGTCCCAAGGGCGGCGCCGGCCACGGTGTCCGACAGCCAGTGTTGGTTGTGCTTGAGGCGCTCGTAGCTCGTCGCGACGCCGAGGCCGTACCCGAGCAGACGCCGTAGCCAGCGGTAGTCGTCGTTTCCCGATTCCGCGAGCACCGTACCGACAGCGAACGCGGCCGTGGAGTGGAACGATGGGAAGCTCCCACCTGAGCCCTTGAGCCACTCGTTCGGGTTGCTGGTCTGGTCGGGTCCTTCGCGGCCGAGCGCGTATTTCAGGGCATAGGCGCTCACACCGCTCAAGCCCGCGGCTTCGAGCATGGCCCACGCTTCGCTGCGGCCGTCACTGCTGCCGACAAGATTCGCGTAACCGAAGGTCGCGAGAAATACCGCGGCAGTCGGAATTGCGTCCTTCACGTCGTCGGAGGCGAGGCTCTGACCGGGAGCCAGGTTCTGCGTGAAGTGCTTGCGCACGTCGGTGTCGTAGTGGTGCGCCGCGCCGATTGCGGCGAGTGCGCCCCCAAACCAGAGCCAGTCGTTCTCATCCCAGTGCAGCGGCGCGGTGAAGTAGGCCTTGATGTCGGAACCGATTCCCGTGCTCGCGGTGCTTTCTGCAGCAGCAGGTCCCTGGGCAGGTCCCTCGGCAGGCGGGGGCATCGCGGTCGGCGATTCTGCAGGAGCCGGCGCGTAGGGTGCGTCGGCGGGTGTCTGACTCCACACGGGGCCGCTGGCCGCGAGGATTCCCGCTGTCACCGACAGGGTGAGCAATTTTTTAAGACGCAAGATTTCTGACCTAAGCCGCGGAGGGCGGCGATACGAGTAACTCATCCACGCGGAACACGGGGCAGAGATTGTAGTGCGAGTCCCACGCGCTGTGCCGACGCAGGAAGAAGTCCAGGCGCGCGGGCGGGCTTGCCGCGAATGCCGCGTCCTCCTTCAGCCGGCGCGCAAACTCAGCTGCCAGGTCGGGCTGTTCGGCGAGCATGGTGCGTGCGATCTGTTCGGCGACGTACGGCTCCATGTATTCCTTCTGTTCAAAGCAGGCGTTGAAGAACCCCCATGCCGCGAAGGAGTCCGGCGCCTCGGGTTCCAGCAGATGCATCACGAGGCGGGCGAGCGGCTGCGCGATCGGCACGAACAGCGCCCCGACAGGGATGTCCTGGGTCTCGCGCTGCCAGCTGCCGGTCAGGCTTGCGCGCATACGGCCTTCGAAGGGCGTGGCGGCGAAGTGCACGGCCGAGGCACGGTAGAACTCAGCGCGTACCCCCGAGCGCCGGGCGCGCAGCGGCTCGTATTTGATCCCGTGGAACGCCAGGTGAGCGCCGACATCCTGAGCCCACGCGACAGGCACGACGTAACCGCCGTGCGGGGCTTTCACCACCAGCGACGGCGAGACCTGGTCGCGAAACGGCACCCGCCAGATTTGCGGAGTGTTCGGGTCGTACACCGTTACCGGCGCACCTGAGATGGGGGAGGGGTTACGCGTGTAGGCATAGCCCGGGAAGTCCAGGATGCGCGCGCCGCCTGCGCCAACGGTGTCAGTGCTCCGGCCGCTCGCGCCTTCGCGCCACCCGGAGCTGTAGTCGAGCACGACATCCGTGCCTCCCAGACGCGCGGCCGCGGCATCTGCCTGGCGGGTCTGCTCGCGCCACTGGGAGCCGTGCACAGCAACCAGTTCCGCGAGCCCCACGATGGTGTTGCGCGTGACGCGTACCCGCGTGGCGTAGTCTTTCCAGGAGTGCGTCTCGACCAGCACGGTGAAGCGGTTGCGCTGTGGGAAATAGCCGGTGGAGAAGCGCGGCGAATACACCGTGAGCAGGAAGCCCGAGGCGGGGTCGTCAGGCTTTGCGAAATCCGGATAGAACGGTAGCGGCATCGAGCCCTGCGCGGCGAGTTTCGCGATCAGCGCATCGCACAGTTCGCGCCCGGCGGCATACAGCCTGGCATCGCCCTGGTTGATCGGCTCCGCCTGCAGCGAGATGTCAGGCTGAAAGTCTGCGCCGTCGGTGACGTGCAGGTCCGCGCATACCAGCGGATCCCAATCACGGATGAGCTTCAGGAGCGCGCGCATCTCCGGCGCATCCGCCTTGGTGTAGTCGCGGTTGAGATTGAGATTCTGCGCAGTGGCGCGCCAGCCGGTTTCTTCCGGGCCGTTCTGGTTGGGCCGGTTCCAGCGTTCGAAGCGCTCGTGGCCGTCTACGTTGAAGGCCGGCACGAAGAGTATCGCCATCCGTTCGAGGAGCGCGGGAGCCGCGGTCTCCCCGAGAAGCTCGCGCAGCGCGATGAAGCCCGCATCCTTACCGTCGCTCTCGCCCGGATGAATGCCAGCCTGCAGCATGAGGATGGGTACGCGGCGCGGATCTGTGCGGCAGGCGAGTAGCGCCCGCATCGGCCGCCCCTCGGCTGAGTGGCCGAACTCCAGACTGCGAACCGCCCGGGGCCAGGCGGCGGCGAACGCCGCGCATAGCCGCGTAACCTCATCGGTGCGGCCGGTGCGGCGGAAGCCAGATTCTTCGGCGACAGTAGTGAGGGTATGGTCCTGCATCAGCGCATCGTACCTGTTGCAGCGCTGGCGTGAGTCAAGGATCGGTACCAGCCGATGCCGGCGGTGTCTTCCTCGCGAACGGCAAGGCGGCGGGTGATCAGGCAGTTCAGGTGTGCGAGCGCCTCGCCGGTCGCCATGCTGAGGAGGTCTAAGCCGATGCGGCGCCGGAACAACACGGAGAAAATGTCGATCGCGCGCTTGGGCGTCGCGAGTTCCTGCTGCAGCAGCGCGAGCCGCTCTTCGTGCCCGCGGATGAGCCGCCCGAGGCGCACGTGCAGTCCGTGGAACGGCTCGTTGTGAGAGGGCAGCACCAGCACCTCATCGCTGACTCGCTCGCGGATGGCGGCGAGCGAGGTGAGCCATTCGGTGAGTGGATCCGCATCCGGCTCGGTTGGAAACACCGAGACATTGGAGGTGATTCTCGGCAGCACCTGGTCCCCTGAGATCAACACCTTGAGCTCACGGCAATACAGGCACAGGTGTTCGGGGGAGTGCCCACGGCCCACCACCGCCTGCCATTTCCTGCCGCCGATGTCGAGTTCCTCACCGTCCACAACGCGGCGGTAGCTATCGGGCAACGCGTACACCGCCTTACCGAATCCGCCGAAGCGCGTCTTGTAGTGCTCGAGGGCCTCATCGTCCCAACCCGCCTGATGGTAGAAACCGACGCCGTCAGCCGGCGCTTCGCGCCCGGTGTCAGCGACCAGCATGCGGCAGGTGATGTACTCCAGGCGCGTGGTCCACAGGCGGCAGCGGTGCTCGCGCGTGAGCCACCCGGCCATGCCGATATGATCCGGGTGCATGTGCGTGCAGATCACACGCCGTACCGGCAGGGCGCCAAGCGCAGTGGCGCAGGCGCTGCGCCAGTTCGCGGCCGTGTCGGGTGTATTCATACCCGTGTCCACCAGCGTCCAGCCATCACCGTCCCGCAGTGCCCAGACGTTGATGTGATTGAGCGCGACCATGGGCAGGCGCATACGCAGCCAGTACACACCGGGCGCGATCTCGAGTGCCTCACCCGGCGCCGGCGGCGATTGGCACGGATAGGTCAAGGCGTCAGGGGGTGATTTGGATTCGGCTACGAGTTCGTGCATGTCGCGAAGGGTTCTGGTCCGATGGTCTGGGCCAGTCTAGCAAGTCGTACGACAGGAACTGCGGTCGCCGTGAACCGTCGGCTGCGTTGACACCTCACAGGTGAGGACGACAAGTCTTTCTTTATATGGTGGGCGGTACTGGGATCAAACCAATGGCCCTGCGGACTTACGCACCGGCGGCGGGATCAGATTGAGGCAATCGAAACTGGTTCGGTCACCTGCGCGTTAAAATCGTCTCACTGAAGCACCGGAGTCGGCAGCAGGCGATCGCTTTCTTTCCTGACCACGGCATAACACTCGCAACACAGCTGTTCCAGCTTTGGCCGGTCCAGTACCGTGATCTGCCCACGGGCGTATCGGATAACACCGAGCTTATGCAACTTACCGGCGGCTTCGGTGACCCCTTCTCGGCGCACGCCGAGCATGTTGGCGATGAGCTCCTGGGTCATGACCAATTGGTTGGACGACAGGCGATCGAGAGAGAGCAGCAGCCAGCGGCACAGTTGTTGGTCCACCGAGTGATGGCGATTACACACTGCGGTCTGCGCCATCTGCGTGATCAGGGCTTGCGTATAGCGCAGCAGCAGAACCTGCAGCTCCCCATTTCGATGGAACTCGTCCTTTAGCTGCTGTCCGATCAGGCGGTAAGCGTGGCCGGCGCTCTGCACGATCGCCCGGCTCGGGGTGGTTTCACCGCCCATGAACAGCGCGATGCCGATGAGGCCTTCGTTGCCGACTACCGAAATTTCCGCCGACGCGCCATCGGCCAGCACGTACAGCAGCGATATGATGGAATCGGTCGGAAAGTAAACGTGGCGCAGGACATCGCCGGACTCATACAAAACCTCCCCGAGCGGCATCGGGACGAGCCGCAGGTGCGGATAGATTCGTTCGCGCTCGGCGGGTGATAGCGCAGCCAGCAGGTGATTTTGTTGTGGATTGTGGGAGTCGGGCATGAAGAGCACCACTCCAAGTCAACCACGGCGGAATTACCGTACAAAGAGTACGCTTTCGCAAACAAAGTCGGTTCCGAGATATACGCCAACTTGGCACCTAATTCGCCTTGCTAACGTCATGCCCTAGCGCCAGCATAGGCGGCTCCGATCAGACTCTTAAAAAATGAAGTTCCCGCAGTTATTTGCCGCGCTAAGGAAAAAGCGGGAATTCGAAAGGCTGCAAATGCCTTTCATAACCTCGATGCTCGATTTCGACGTCATTATTGAAATCGGATATGCGCAGGAGCAGAACAGGGTAATCACGCCGAAGCAGCTGTTTCTTCTGAAGCTCGGTTCCGTCACGACCGTACGCCGCAGACTGGCAAAACTTACGGCGCAGGGAATCGTCGCACGGCACGGCAATACGAGGGATCATCGCTCGGAGTTCCTGACCCTGTCCGCATCGACCCTGAGGATTCTTGAGAAGTACGGCAGCCTACTATTGTCTATCGCAGCGCCGACTCGGTAGCCCATCTCTTCGAGCACGTCCAAAGTTGCACTAGATCAAGAGCTGCACAGCACTGAACTCGACCTGCGGGAGCTTCGCCGGGTTGGCGATCGAAGCGTTTGGATGCACCTCGGTCTGCGTAGGCGCCAGCCTACACGTTGGCGTCCGATAGCGTACATACGGGCTCATCCGGAAGGAGTAGCGTGAATAGCTCTGAAAGTCACAACAGGTGGTGATTTATGGGTCGCGGAATTTTACTTTGGCTGTTGGGCGTGCCGATTCCAATCATTCTCCTCCTCGCTATGTGTTCGCACTAGACGCCGGGAGCAACAACTATGAATGCTCCATACACTGCGCCACGTGCGCCGGTCGCTGATCAAGCGGTTGAGGCCTCCAAATCCGCAGTCTCCTGGGCCGCCATCTTTGCCGGTACCGCTGTTGCGATTTCGATCAGTCTCGTTCTTCTTACATTGGGCTCGGGGCTGGGATTGGCCACGCTCACGCCTTCCACCCGGAGCGCAGCGTCGCCTGGCAGTTTGGCGGCCCTGGTCACCGTTTGGATCATCGTTGTGCAGTGGCTCTCTGCGGCCTCCGGAGGTTATGTGACGGGGCGACTGCGAACCCGGTGGGTGGGAACGCACACGCACGAGGTTTTTTTCCGTGATACGGCCCACGGGTTCGTCACTTGGGCGGTCGCCACGGCGATTGTCGCGATGGTTGTCGGTTCTGCCACCTCCTCGATGCTTGCGGGCGGCACGCACGCGGCGACAACCTTGGCTTCGGGCACTGCACAAGGCGCTGCTAGCAATGCTCAAATCGGGAGCGTCGCTCCGTACGACGTCGACGCACTGTTTCGCAACACTGCGGGCGACGCCAATTCTCCCGCAAACAATTCTGCCTCAACAGACCGACGGGGCGAGGCGACTCGGATCCTGGCCAATGGACTGATCACGGGCGGCGTTCCGGACGCCGATCGAACGTATCTCGCAAGCCTCATCGCTGCGCGAACAGGCATTTCGCAGGCTGAGGCCCAGAAGCGCGTGGACGACGTTGTCGCCCGTGCTCGACAGGAGGCCGAGGCGGCGCGCAGGGCGGCGGCCAAGACTTCGTTGCTGACCGCACTGGCCATGATGATTGGCGCGTTCGTGGCGTGCGCTGCGGCAGCCCTAGGTGGACAAGAGAGAGATCTGCATCCCTAAAAGTGCATCCGCGATTCACCGCGAGGGCTTTCTAAATCCCTGCCGCACGCGCCGCGGCAGCCGCGGGATGACGGCTGCCATACCAGCTGCCATACGAAGCTCGACGGAGCGCGATGGCGCAAGTGCCGGATTTTGTTTGGTGGGCGGTACTGGGATCGAACCAGTGGCCCCTGCCGTGTGAAAGCAGTGCTCTACCGCTGAGCTAACCGCCCTTTTTTGAGGGATCGGAAGTCTATAGGCGGCCCTGCATCAAGGCAATAACGGCCGGGGGCGGGAACCGTGGGCCGCGCGCCTGGGCGTGCGAAAACGCCTGCCCGGGCCGCGCGAGGCAGGGCACCGCTGCCCTTGGTAACATGCGCGCCCGCAAGCATTGTCGCCAAGCCACATGACCGTCGTTACCCGCTTTGCGCCCAGCCCCACGGGCATGCTCCATCTCGGCGGCGTCCGCACGGCGCTCTTCAGCTGGCTGTATGCGCGCCGCACCGGCGGCAGATTCATCCTGCGGGTTGAGGATACCGACCGTGAGCGCTCGACCGATGAAGCGGTGCGCGTGATTCTCGATGGCATGGCGTGGCTAGGGCTTGCCGCCGACGAGGGTCCTTATTTCCAGACGCAGCGCTTTGAGCGCTACCGCGAAGTCATCGGCGAGATGCTGAAAGCCGGCAACGCCTATCACTGCTACTGCAGCAAAGAGGAACTGGACGCACTGCGCGCGCAACAGATTGCGCGCAAGGAAAAGCCGCGTTACACGGGAATCTGCCGCGAACGCACTGAGCCGCGGCCGGGCGTGAGTCCGGTCGTGCGGTTCCGCAATCCGCTCACGGGGACCGTCGTCGTGCAGGATCTGGTGCACGGGCCAGTGACCTTTCAGAACGCGGAGCTCGACGATCTCATCATCGCCCGCTCCGACGGCACGCCCACCTACAACTTCTGCGTGGTGGTGGACGACCGGGACATGGGCGTCACGCACGTCATTCGCGGCGACGATCACCTGAACAACACNNCAAGCTCTCCAAGCGCCACGGGGCGGTGAGCGTCCTGCAGTACGAGGAGGAGGGCTTCCTTCCCGATGCACTCCTTAACTATCTGGTGCGTCTCGGCTGGTCCCACGGCGACCAGGAAGTATTCACGCGCGACGAGATGATCGCCGCGTTCGACATTCACGACGTGAACAAGGCGGCCTCAGCATTCAACCCGGAAAAGCTTCTGTGGCTCAATCAGCAGCACATGGTGCGTGCGGCGCCGGCGGCGCTGGTGCCGTATCTGCGCGCCCAGTTGCGACGCCTCGAGTTGGACAGCACCGATCAGGCACTGCTCGAAGGGGTGATCCTCGCGCAGCGCGAGCGCGCCAAAACCATGAAAGAGATGGCGCACAACAGCCGTTTCTTCTTTACCGACACCATTGAGGTCGATCCGAAGGCCGCCGCCAAGCACCTCGCGGGCGACTCCCTCTCTCTGCTGGCGAGTGTTCGTGAGCGGCTTGCCAGTCTCCACGTATGGGATGCCGCAGCTATTCACGGCGTGCTGGAGGATCTGGCAACACAGTCGCAGACCGGGCTGGGCAAGATCGCGCAGCCCGTGCGCGTGGCGGTCACTGGCACGGCCGTTTCCCCGCCCATCGACGCCACCCTCGCGCTGCTCGGGCGCGAGCGCGCGCTGGCAAGGATTGACGTGGCACTGGCCCGTGCTTAAGTACGCTTGACAACCCCGGGTGGGGTGCGTAGCGTCCGCCCGCTTCGCGTGGGGCCATAGCTCAGCTGGGAGAGCGCTTGCATGGCATGCAAGAGGTCGACGGTTCGATCCCGTCTGGCTCCACCAACAAAATCAGTGAATTACGCGAAAACATTCATTACTCTGCGGATTCGTGTCCCCATCGTCTAGCTGGCCCAGGACATCGCCCTTTCACGGCGGTAACAGGGGTTCGAATCCCCTTGGGGACGCCACTGACACAAAGGCTTTAGCACGACCCATGGCGCCGGCTACCTGTGTGCTGTCCGGAATACTGGGCAATCGCATCTTCAGCGCGCGGCTGGCGGATTCGATCGATCGCTGCGCCGGGCCGAGCCGTCGTTTGTAGTTCGAGCACACGCTCTATCAGCAGTTCCCCGCGCCGCTGTGGCTGCGGCGCTTTTCGGCGCATGAAAGCGAATGGGTCGCGCGGCGGTGGCTGCGCGGGCACACGATTGCGGGCGCGCTCGTCGTCAACGGCTTCAATCTCGCCCTGGCGTGCACCAGCGAGGAGATGATCGTAGCGACCGATGCGACCCCGGCCTTCCTCGCGCGGCACTGGAAACCTCGCCAGGCGGATCGTGAAGCACACACTCACAATGAGCGCTTCCGGCGTCTGGTGCCACGGGTGTCCGCGTGGCTGCCGATGTCGGCAACCGTCGCGCAGTCATTGATCGAAGACTACGGAGCGGATCCGGCTCGCTGCTTTGTCACGCGGGCACCGCAGCCGCTGATCGATCCGCAGTCGCATTCGCCCACCGGCGACATCCTCTTTGTCGCAATGATTTCAAGCGCAAGGGCGGCTTCGATTTGCTGGGGGTGTTCAAGCGCGGGCTTCTTCCCGATGTTCGCCTGACAATCGCCTCGAACGATCCGGTGCTCCGCAATCTTAAATTGCCGGGCGGTGTGCGCGTGATTGCCGGGATCAAGGACCCGATACACCTCGCGCGGCTGTATCGGGAATCTGATCTGCTCGTGCTGCCCACGCGGGCAGATTGTTACTCTCTCGTCGTGTGCGAAGCGGCAGCGCAGGGTGTCCCATCAGTCGCGACGCGCGTGGGAACCGAGGCGGCTGCGCGGTTCGCGCGCGAAAAACTTCCTGTGGCGGTCCTTGACTCAACCGTAGGGCAGGCACTGAGTCACCTGAAGGGCGTCGGATTAGTGTAACGATCCTCTGGTAGGCTTCCCGCGAGTTCGGTGTGATGCCTCGAGGCGACATTTGACCCCGAACAGTGACCTGTGTAGGTTGTCCACGCGGATATGTCATATCGGACCCCTAGACGGGGGGCCGCTTGGTATTCTGTGATCCAGGTCACGTCGACGGATCTGACAGTCGGAGACGCAGGCGGGACCGGATTGAGTAGCACTTACGCTGTAAGTGCTTGATAGAATAATAATTTTTAGCGGCGGCACGGCAATTGCTCTTTCTTGCCTGCCGGACTGGCCGCGCTGGCTATGGATCGGTCATTAGGATTAGGAGGATTTGAGATGAAGAAGGTAACTTTGATTGCTGGCCTGGCCAGCCTGAGTGCAGTCGCCGCGGTGCTCTGGACTGTTCCGGCCGCGGCCTCCATGGGTTGCAGTGCAGGCTGCACGACGCACGACGCTCACGATCGGTTTCCGGCTCGCGATGAGCGCGGCAGCCTAGACAACGGCGACGAGGACAGCGTTACGTCACAAACACAAGTGCCGGAGCCGGGCACGCTCGCACTTCTGGGCCTTGGACTGAGTGGGCTGGGGATCACCGGCCTGAGCCGCAAGCGCACCAAGAAGTAAGTTTTCGATTCGGGATGTTGAGTGGCGAACGGCTCCTGCGGGAGCCGTTCTCCTTTTGGGAGCAAGCTATCCGGGGCCGTGCGGGTACAGGCCACGCATCCGTCCAAAAAGGCGCGTGAGGCCGAAGAGCGTATCGATCGCTGGCGTGGCCACCGCGACCCGCGCACCAATTTCGCGTACCGCGCCCACCAGTGCATCGAGCTCGAGCGCCCGGCCGGCTTCCGCGTCCTGAAGCATCGAGGTCTTGAACGCGCCGAGTTTGCGCGTGACGGCGAAACGATCCTCCGCCGATTGCTGCACATCGCAGCCGATGCGCACGCCGATCACGGCGGCCTCGCGCATGGCCGCAGCGCAGAAGGCGCGTATGAGTTCGTCGTCCAGCATGCGGTCCGTGGTCGCGCCGGTCAGCGCGGACAGCGGATTCATGGTCATGTTGCCCCACAGCTTGTACCAGGCGTCGTAACGGATCCGGCTCGAGCAGGTGACTTCGAATCCAGCGTTCGTGAGCACGTCGCTCAGCCGCGTGACGCGATCCGACTGTCCACCCGCCGGCTCGCCGATGATCAGGCCACGCCCCATGCGGTGGGAAGCGACTCCCGGCTCCGTGGTCGCAGCGCTGGCGTGCACCACGCAGCCGACGACGTGGCGCAGCGGGATTGCGGCCGCAATGCCGCCGCCGGGATCGACGCTCTCGAGCGGGTGATTTGCGAGTGCGGCGGTGCTCGCGCTGAACCACCAGGGGACGCCGTTCATGGCAGGCAGGACGATGCAGTCAGGCGCGAGTAACGGACGCAGAGTCGGGGCAAGTGCCGGCAGCGCCTGCGCCTTAAGTGCGATGATGACCAGATCCTGCGGACCCAATTCGCCGGGTTCGTCGGATACGTTGCTCGCGGGCGCACGCAGCTGCTGGCCGCCCTCATTGAGACGCCAGCCGTGGTCGCGGAGCGCCGTGAGCGTCGCGCCACGGGCGAGGGCCGACACTTTTACGCCGGCGCACAGCGCGAGACGCGTCCCCAGGAGGCCGCCGATCGCGCCGACTCCGACTATGCACACCCGCAGCATGTAACTACCAACTTCGGCAGCCCCTATCGCAACCGGGCTACTCGCGCACGTAGCGCCCGGGCGCATCCCCGAGTGATTTGGCTCCCGGTATGCGCGCCGCGACCTGTTTTGCGGCCGAGTGTGCCGTAAGCCATTGCTGCCACGCCGGCCACCACGAGCCCTCGAACAGCGGCGCTGTTGCAAACCATGCATCCGCGGACACAGTCTCGGTGGGGTTGCTCCAGGTGAGCATGCGATGCCGCCGCTTCGGATGGACGGGTCCGGAGACGATGCCCGCGTTGTGACCGCCGCTGGTCAGCAGGAACGTGTAGTCGGAGCTGCGCGTCAGCGCGCGCGCCTTGTAGACCGAGCGCCAGGGCGCCACGTGGTCGGTCTCGGTGCCAACGACGAACATCGGCACCTGCACATCCTTCAGGTCCAGCGGCTGGCCACTGACGCTGAACTCGCCGTTCGCGAGCTCGTTTTTAAGATACAGCCGCGCGAGGTACTCGCTGTGCATGCGGCAGGGCATGCGTGTGCCGTCCGCGTTCCACGCCATGAGATCGTTGAGCTTCGGGCGCTCGCCGCGCACGTATTGTTCAACCGCCGGTGCCCACAGCAGATCGCGCGAGCGCAGTAACGCGAACGCGCCACCCATGCGCTCGCTTTCGAGCACGCCGGTTTTCTGCATCATGGCCTCGAGCATGCCAAGCTGGCTCGGGGTGATGAACACAGAGAGCTCGCCGGGCTCACTGAAGTCGGTCTGCGCCGCAAACAGGCTCACCGATGCGAGCGGCTTGTCGCGCCCCCTGGCGAGCTGGGCGGCGGCGATTGCGAGCAGCGTCCCGCCGATGCAATAGCCCACCGCATGTACTTTGCGTTTCGGGATCCGGCGGCGCACCTCGGCGAGCGCATCCAGGAAACCGAGCTTCACGTAGTCATCCATTCCCAGATCGCGATCCAGCTTGTCGGGGTTTTTCCACGAGATCATGAAGACGGTGTGACCCTTCTCCACGAGATAACGCACCAGCGAATTACGCGGCGAGAGGTCAAGGATGTAGTACTTCATGATCCACGCCGGCGTGATCAGGATCGGCTCGGCATAGACGTTTTTCGTTTGCGGGGTGTACTGCAGCAACTCGATAAGGCGGTTGCGCAATACGACTTTCCCGGGCGTGACTGCGACCTGCTTGCCGACCTCGAATTCCCCGGTCCCGGCCGGGCGGCCACCGTTCACGGTGCGCTGCGCGTCTTCCAGCCAGTTCTTCAGGCCGCGGATGAGGTTCTGTCCCGACTCGGCGGCGGTTTTTTTCAGCAGTTCCGGGTTGGTGTGCAAGAAGTTCGCAGGGGACGCCGCATCAAGCAGCAGCCGTCCGGCGAAGTTCACGCGCGCCTGGTCCGCATCGGCGCTACCAGGAGGCGCCTGTAGCGCCTGTTGCCACCACGAAGCCCAGTTGGAGTACGTGCGCGCGAAGGCATTGAAGGGCCAGGCGTTCCAGGCGGTGTCGCCGAAGCCAAGATTCTCGCGTTCGGGAGAAAGCGGTGAGCCGGAGGACGCGCGTGCCGCGAATTGCCAGCTATCGAGCGCTTTCTCGTACGCGCTTTGCGCGAGGGCGGCCTGTTTTGGGGGCTGTGCGGCGACGCCGAGGTACCACTCCCACCAGGCTTTCAGGTAATCGTCTGGGGCAAGTCCGCCCGTCAGGGCCGCCAGGTGAGCACGCAGCTGGCGCTGGATGTCAGCCTTGGCCGACGGCTGGGACGTTGGCGTCTTCGAGACCGGCGCACGCTGTGGTGCGACGGGTTTTTTTCTTGCGTGAACGGTCAAGGCGGGTCCCCCTTAAGAGCCCGCACCCCGTGGGCGCGAGCCCACGGGGTGCAGTATCCCGCCAAGATATCAGGCCGCCTTCCTTGCGGGCACTGCTTTGGCAGCGATCTGGGTGCCGAGCTGGCCGATCTGCGACTGGATCTCGGACGTAACCGTCGCGAATTCCTGAGCGCGTGAGCGCAGCTTGTCCACGAACTGGCTGTTGAGGTCGTTCTGCTTGCTGAAGAGCTCCGTCGGCGTCGTCGCGCTGAGGGTGGCATTCACGCGAGCAAGGCCGGTCTCCAGCACGTCGCCGGCGACGGCGAACTGCAGGCGCGCCAGGCGCTCAATGCTCTTGAAGCCTTCCTGCTGGGCCTTCAGAACGGGCGCAAAAGCGTCGCGGGCGGCGTTGAGGAGGCTGGTGGGGTCGAAAGTGCGGTCGATCATGTGTGTTCTCCGGGGCGGTTTGGGTGGTGCGGCCTAGGAGAGCATTTTACATGATTTTGTATGCGCTGCAAGATGAATTGATCTTGCCAAGCTGGCGCACGGTATTATTCTCTATATTATTGATTATTCTATTTTTTTATGCAGATGTCTGAGCGAATTATCCGTGCCTCTATGTAAGCTAATAATGCGCCGCACACGCAACATTACATCCGCAACCCGGCATCTACCTCGACGCAGCGCCCGGTGAAGAACTCGTTTTCGAAGATGAACCCGACTGCATGCGCGATCTCATCCGGCTCACCGAGGCGCCCGAGTGGGATGGGCGCGGTCATTTTGGCGAGCGCTTCGGGCTTCATCCCCGCGACCATCGGCGTGCGCACGAATCCCGGGGCGACGGCGCCGACGCGGATGCCGTAGCGCGCGAGTTCCTTGGCCCAGACCACGGTCATTGCCGCGACGCCGGCCTTGGCGGCGCTGTAGTTGGTCTGGCCGGCGTTGCCAGCGCGCGAGATGCTCGACACATTGACGATGACGCCGCCGGCGGTGAGCGTGATCATGCGCTGCGCGGCCTCGCGGGCGCACAGGAATACGCCAGTGAGGTTGACGTCGATGACCGCCTGCCACTGGGCGAGCGTCATCTTGCCGACCACCTGGCCGTCCTTCACCTTGATAAGCATGGCGTCGCGCACGATGCCGGCGTTGTTAATGAGCCCGTCCAGGCGTCCGAAATCGGTGGTGACCTGGTCGAGTGCTCCGACGACGCTGTCCTCGTTGGCGGCGTCGGCGACGTAGGTGCGCGCCACGATCTTTTCGGCGCTGCACAGCACGCGTGTCTCATCCACATCCTCGGCGTTGGTGTCCAGCAGCGCGAGGTTGGCACCCTTCTTTGCGAAGTGCACCGCGAGCGAGCGGCCGATGCCGCGACCGGCTCCGGTCACAAGAATGGTTTTGCTGCGAACGTCCACGTCCTGATGACTCCTGATGGGGAAGGATGATGAAAGGCGGGAAAGAAGTGAAACCGGCGGCGAGCGGGCGAGGCGCTGCTTCAGCCGCGGCGCTTGCCGCGCTCCGGAGCGGGTTCCTTATCGCTGGCGGGCGGGTGCGGCTGGGAGCCGAACGCGGAAAGCATGGACGCCTGCATCTTCGACCACATTTCCATGTTCTGCCGCGCCAGCTCGGCGATCGGCGCCATCGGCGTTTCGAGCGCCTTGGCCATTTCGGCCTGCATGACCTTCTGTTGCTGCAGGAGACCGCCGATGCTCTGCTCCAGATACGAGGTCAGCATCGACTGGATCGGGTTGCCATAAAATCTGATGATGGCCTCGAGCAGTTGTGTGCTGAGCACCGGAGTCCCGAACTGCTCCTGGCTGGCGATGATCTGCAGCAGAATGCTGCGGGTAACGTCATGGCCGGTCTTGTCGTCCACGACCTTGATGCGCTCGCCGCCGGCGATGAGCTTGCGCAGGTCATCTGCCGTTACGTGGCGGCTGTCGCGCGCGTCGTAGAGGCGACGGTTGGCGTATTTGCGTATGAGTCGTTCTTCGGCCATGGTGGATAATGCGTATTTGGCGCGAGCGCAATCATAGTCTTAGAGTATGCAGCGCACAACAATCGCAGCGGGGACCCGGCGCACCTGCCAGGTGGTCGTTCTGCGAGGCGTTTTTTAGCGTTTTGAGCACAGCTCACTTGACTACGTCTTGAACCTATTGGTGCAGTTTTCCGCAGCGCATCCAACATGGAAAGGCCTTTTATGAGCAGCGGTTTCAGGCCCGAGGCGGCATTTGTGAGTGCCGCCGAGCACTTTTTCGATCTCATGAAATCTTTTGGCGCCCAGCCCGGAGCAGGGGGAGCCGCGGCGGCGGATCCGGCAAAGCTCGCCGGCTCGCTCGCCAGCCAGTTCGAGCAATGGCTGCGCGCCACACAATCAGCCGGTCCCTGGTTTTCCCCGGGCGCAGGTGGCGGGAGCGGCCCGGCGGGGATCGCCGCAGCCTTCAGTCCGGGCGCTTTCGGCCAGGGCCCGTTCAATCCCGGCGCAGTTACGCCACCGGAAGGACAACGCTCCTGGGAGCTCATCACGCAACTCGCGCAGGTGCAGGCGCAACTCGCCACTCACTGGCATGAGATTGCCACCAGCGCTGCGAGCCAGTTTGCCGCGCGGCTTGGCAGCCTCGCCAGCGGACCGCCGACGCTCCAGAGCGCGCTGAAGGTCTACGAGCTGTGGGTGGACTGCGCGGAAGCGGCCTATGGCGCGACGGTGCGCAAAGACGACTTCGCCGGCCTGCAATCGCAGCTGGCCAACCTGAGCGCGGCGCTGCTGGTCGAGCAGCGCAAACACGCCGAAACGCTGGCGCGCGCCTTCGGCCTGCCGACACGCAATGAAGTGGACGCGCTTTACGGACAGATCAAGGAACTGCGACGCCAGGTCGCAGCGCTGGGGGAGGGGCGCGCCACGGCGGCGGTCCACCAGAAGGCGCAGCGACAGGGCCCGCAGCGCAAGGCCGCACGGCGCAAGGGTGCACAGCGCCCGGCAGCAGCACGCAAGACCGTAAGCGCCGCCGCGCGGGCACGGAAGCGCCGGACTTGATGCAATCCGGCGCTGATCCGCGCGACTTTTCCGATCTGGGTGCGCGGATCGCTGACACGCTCTGCAAGCTGCAGCGGGCGGCTGGGGTTGAGGTGGGCTGCTCGGCGAAACGCGCCGCGTGGAGCTGCGGCAAGACAACGCTGTACCGCTATCTGCCGCTCGCGGGTGACGACGTCGCGGTTCGCGCCGCGAAGCACGCGCGACCGATTCTCATCTGCTTCGCGCTCGTCAATCGTCCCTACATTCTCGATCTGCAGCCGGACCGCTCGCTGGTACGGCGCCTGCTCGAGGCGGGGCACACCGTGTACCTGATTGACTGGGGCGATGCCGGCGACGGCGAGCGTTGCACGGATCTGGAGGATTATCTCGAGCGGCACCTCGCCGGCTGTGTGGCTCACGTGCTGGAAGCCCACGGCCTGCCGGCGCTGGATCTGCTCGGGGTCTGCCAGGGCGGCGTGCTGAGCCTTTGCTACACCGCGCTGCACCCGCGCCAGGTTGCGAACCTCGTCACCCTCACGACCCCGGTGGATTTTCACACCGCCGACAACCTGCTGTCGAAGTGGGTTCGCGGTCTGGATGCGGACCTCGTATGCGCCACCGGGAACGTGCCCGGCGAGGTATTGAACGGACTGTTCCTGGCGCTCAGCCCCGTGCGTCTGGCGCAGCAGAAATACGTGCGTCTGCTCGCCGCTGGCGCCGACCAGCGCGCGGTCGAGGATTTTGTGCGCATGGAGAAGTGGATATTCGACAGCCCGCCGCAGGCGGCGGCCGCGCTGGCGCAGTTTGTGCGCTGGTTTTACCAGGAGAACCGCCTGCTCCACGGCACGCTTGAGATCGGCGGCCGGCCGGTGAATCTGCGTGACATCCGCCAGCCGGTGTTGAACCTCTACGCCGCCCAGGACCACATCGTGCCGCCGGCAGCCGCGGCGGCGATGGAGCGCTGCATCGGCAGCAAGGACTACGAGAGCTGTGCGATCGACACCGGGCACATCGGCATGTACGTGAGCCGCGCGGCGCGTGAGGACATCCCGCAGCGGATCAGTTCGTGGCTGAAGGCACGCCGTTAGCCCGCACCAGGAGTTGCGGGTCGCGCCAGATGCGCAGCAGCGCAATCGCACAGCTCCCGGCGAGCAGAGACTCCAGGTAGAGCGCCGGGTACATGTAACGGATATCGTGCTCTATGAGCAGGAAAACAAGAAGGTATCCCACGATCGATGCGGCGAGACAGCGAACGCCGAGTCGGTAACGCGAACGCCAAAGCAACACGCCGCCGGCGATTGACATCAGGCTTATGGCGTCTGCAACGGCACTCTGGTACCAGCGCTTGGAGAGCGGAAGGATCAGGTATCCGGCGCGCTTGGCGACGAGCGTCAAGAACGCTCGTGGATTGGCTTTTATCCAGGCGACGGCCGCGCTCTGCTGTCGGTGATAATACTCGACCTCCCCCAGGTCTCTCAATGAAGCCACCGCTGCTCTTGAATTGAACAGACGTTCCAATGTGCCGCCGGCACTGCTGTTCTCCTCCGTCGTCGCTCGTGCACCCGGGCCATTCGACATCGCGAGTTCAATCCCAAAGTTGTCGCGCATGAAAACCCATTGCCCCAACGTATGATAGTTGCGAAGCGTGTAGGGCAAAATCGCCATGGCGAATAGAAGAACAGCGCCCGTGGCCACGGTCAATAGACTCTGCATTTTCCAGCGGCGGACGCGTGCGCCCGCGAACGTTGCGAAAGTGGCCATCGGGAGCGCCATGGGCGTGAAGTACGCGGCGAGCCCTGCGGCAAGGCCCAATCTCGCGCCCGCGGCGACCGTCGGGCGGGCAGATGCCGTGATGCGCGCTACTATCGTGACCAGTGTGAGCAGTGCGGCGACCGTTAATGGTGTCTCATGCTCGGGCGTCAACTCGATCCACGCGAACCATGGGATTAGCCAGATGAGAGTGGCAATCGTACCGGATCCACGCGGCAGTTTGAGCGCTCGAGAGATCGGGATGAGTGCCGCGACATTGCAGGAGGTCACAATCGCGAAAATGATCGACAAGACATAGATGCAAACATCATCGCTCGGCGTGATCGAGCGCACCGCGGCCACCAGCGCCGGATACGCCGGCGACAGATGGGCCGTCGGGCCGGTTGGAATGGGAAACGGATCACCGAAGTATCCGCGTTTTGCGAGCGTGAATCCTGCCCTGAGGTTTTCAGTGAGCAGCCTGTCCTGCGGGCGCAGCCAAACAAGTGGGAGCCTGAACGCGAGTGCCAGGACGAATATCTGCCATGTGCGGATGCGCGCCGCCACACCAGATACAAGGTCGACGGTTCGGCGAAGGAGTCTTCCACTCAAGCCGTGTTGCATGCGAATTGATCGCATCCGTCTACGCCATCCCGCCGCTGACGGAAATCACCTGCGCGGTTACGTACGAGGCGTCCGGGGAGGCGAGGAATGACACCACGCTCGCGACTTCCTCGGGCAGGCCCACGCGCTTCATCGGCACCAGCCGGTCGATTGCCTCGGCATCGAACCTGCCGGCGGTCATCGGCGTGCCGATGATCCCTGGAGCCACGGCGTTGACGGTAATTCCGCGGGTCGCAACTTCGAGCGCGAGCGCCTTGGTAGCGGCGTTAACNNCCAGCGCGTGCGGATCATGGGCAAGAGCAGCGGCTGCGTGGCGTTGAAGAAACCGTTTACCGACACGTCAATCACGTGGTGCCACTGCGCGGCGCTCATGCCGGGGAGCACGGCGTCATCGTGTACGCCCGCGTTGTTCACCAGAATCTGGAT
>PLEC01000019.1 GCA_003136935.1 Gammaproteobacteria bacterium | reverse complement strand
TCGCGCAGGTTGTGCGGCGGAATATCGGTCGCCATGCCAACGGCAATGCCAGTGGTGCCGTTGAGAAGTAGGTTCGGCAGCCGTGCCGGCAGAATCACCGGCTCCTCGAGCGTGCCGTCGAAGTTCGGTGTCCAGTCGACGGTGCCGTCGGAGAGTTCGCCGAGCAGCACGTCGGCGTACTTCGTGAGCTTCGCTTCCGTGTAGCGCATGGCGGCAAAGGACTTGGGGTCATCCTGAGAGCCCCAGTTGCCCTGGCCGTCCACCAGTGGATAGCGATAGGCGAAGGGTTGCGCCATCAGCACCATGGCCTCGTAGCACGCCGTGTCCCCGTGCGGGTGGAACTTGCCGAGAACATCACCGACGGTGCGCGCGGATTTTTTTGGCTTGGAGACCGCGGACAGCCCCAGCTCGCTCATGGCGTACACGATGCGCCGCTGCACGGGCTTCAGGCCATCCCCAAGCGCCGGTAGCGCCCGGTCGAGAATGACGTACATCGAATAGTCGAGGTAGGCCTTCTCTGTGAAGGTGCGCAGCGGCTGGCGCTCGATGCCCTCGAAGTTCAGCTCCTGGTTCTCAGGCGGCATGTTTACACCTGCACTTCCGCGAGGTTGCCCTTCTCTTCGAGCCACTCGCGCCGGTCCGCGGCGCGCTTCTTGGCGAGCAGCATGTCCATGAGCTGATCGGTGTTGTCCTTACCGTCGATAGTGAGCTGCACCAGGCGCCGCGTGCGCGGATCGATGGTGGTCTCGCGCAGCTGCGTCGGGTTCATCTCACCCAGGCCCTTGAAGCGGGTGACCGTCGGCTTGGTGCGCGGGCTCTCCTTCTCGATCTTCTTGAGCAACTGGTCGCGCTCGGCGTCATCGAGCGCGTAGTGCACCTGCTTGCCGGCATCGATGCGGTACAGCGGCGGCATGGCGACATGCACGTGTCCGTGCGCGACGAGCGGACGAAAGTGTCTCAGGAACAAAGCGCACAGCAGCGTCGCGATGTGTTGTCCGTCTGAATCCGCGTCCGCGAGGATGCAGACCTTGTGATAGCGCAGCTGGCTTAAGTCCGCGGAGCCCGGCTCGATTCCCAGCGCCACGCAGATGTTGTGCACTTCCTCGCTGCCGGCGATCTGCCCGGCGTCGAGCTCCCAGGTGTTCAGGATCTTGCCGCGCAAGGGCATGATGGCCTGGAAGTCCTTGTCGCGCGCCTGCTTGGCGGAGCCGCCGGCAGAGTCCCCCTCCACCAGGAACAATTCGGAGCGCTTCGGCTCCTGGCTGGTGCAGTCGGCGAGCTTGCCGGGCAACGCCGGCCCCCCGGCGATACGCTTGCGCACGACGCGCTGCGCCGCCTTGGCGCGCTCTTGGGCATTGGCGATGGCGAACTGCGCGATGCGCTCGCCGGCATCAGGGTGGCGATTCAGCCACAGCGCCACCGAGTCACGGGTGAAGCCTTCCACCAGCGCGGCGGCGTCGCGATTCCCCAGACGTTCCTTCATCTGCCCGGCAAACTGCGGTTCGTTCATTTTCACCGACAGCACGTAGTTCGCCTTGTCCCACACGTCCTCGGGGGTGAGCTTGATGCCGCGCGGCACGAGATTGCGGAACTCGCAGAACTCGCGCACCGCCTGCGCCACGCCGGCGCGCAGACCGTTCACGTGGGTGCCGCCTTCGATGGTGGGTATGAGGTTCACGTAGCTCTCGCCGATCGCAAGCGGCGCGTCCGGTGCCCAGCACAGCGCGAAATCCACCGCGTCGTCATCCCCGGCACGCGTCGCGGTGATGGGCTCCGCCGGAATGCGTTCGTTTTTTTCCAGCTCCTCGATGAGGTAAGCGCCGAGGTCGCCGCTGTAGAACCACTCGTCTTTCTCGCCCGTGGCTTCGTTCTTGAACGTAATGCGCAAGCCCGGGCACAACACCGCCTTGGCTTTGAGCGTGTGCTGCAGCTGCGGGACGGAGAACTTGTCGGAGTCGAAGAACTTCGGGTCCGGCCAGAAGCGCACTGTGGTGCCGGTGTTGCGCTGGCCGACGGTGCCGATCTCCTCGAGCCGGGAGGTGATCTTGCCCGCCTTGAAAGCGATGTTGTATTCCTTGCCACCGCGCCGGATCCAGCACTCCAGATGTTTGGAAAGCGCGTTCACCACCGAGACGCCCACGCCGTGCAGGCCGCCGGAGAATTTATAGGACTTGTCGGAGAACTTACCGCCGGCGTGCAGGCGCGTCAGGATCAGCTCCGCACCGCTCACCTTTTCCTTCGGATGGATGTCGACCGGCATGCCGCGGCCGTCGTCGGCAACCTCGAGCGAGCCGTCTTTGTAGAGCGTGACGTCGATCTGTTTGCAGTAGCCGGCGATCGCCTCATCGACGCTGTTGTCGATGACTTCGTGCGCCAGATGATTCGGGCGCTGCGTGTGGGTGTACATGCCCGGTCGTCGCCGGACAGGTTCGAGGCCGGTCAGGACCTCAATATCGGAAGCGTTATAGGACTGACTCATCCGGTTGTGCGTGTTCCCATGATGCTCGCCGTGGGGGCGCGGAAAATTCTGCGCCATCGGGCGCGGGCGCGCGCGATTTTAGCAGACACGAGCGAGCGCGAAACGGTGGGTTACGAACGCCGCCAGGACAAATCAGTCATCAGCGCCGCGCGCAGTGGCGCAGGCACGGCGTCCAGTGTATGGCGGTAGTGCTCGTGATCGACGCCGGCAGCGAGCGCTGCCCCGGCACGCAAGGCCACGATCATCGCCGGCGTGAGCTCCAAGCGCAGGAAGTGCACCGCGGAGGTCTTCTCCTCGTTCTCGCGCTCGAGGTCCTCGTCGGCAATGGCGAACACCCGCGGCTGACCCGCCACCTGCACCCAGCAACGCTCCTCGATGCCCTTCAGCTGCGCGAGTGCCCGTGCCCGCTCTGCCGGCTTCGGAAACTCGATAAGCAGTGTCACCTTCCAGTTGCTGCCATCCGGGATCAGCGGGTTGTAGGCAGCCAGTTCCTCCGCGATGCCCGCCGGCTCGAAAATGCGCTCGGCGCGCAGCATTTCCTGCACCTGGTACTGCATGGTCAGACGATCCTCGAAGCACCAGGTGACGTTAGGTCCCACGGCAAGCCGCCGCGCGCGTTTGTGCTCGAGCACGCGGGCGCGGAACGCCGGTCGTTCGTGTGCGTACTCTTCGAGGGACATCAGATCCGTAGCCGCAAGCTTGCTCATATGATCGCCCGCTGCCTCACAGGCCGTAAGCAATTCGCAACAGGCGCAGCGGGTGCTCGGGCGCGCGCGCGGACTCAAGGCCGCTTTCGATCTGGTGGCCGGCCATGGGGCAGTCACTCGCGTAGTGATCCGCCTGCGCAGCCGCGACGCGTTGCACGACCGGGCCGCCGATTTTGACGGCGGCGGCGCGAAAGCGCTGCTTGACGCCATAGGTGCCGTTGTGGCCCGAGCAGCGCTCGATCACCTCGACCTTCGTATCGGGAATGAGGCGCAGCATCTCGGCTGCTTTCGGGCCCATGTTCTGCGCCCTTGCATGACAGGCAAGATGAACGCTCACGCCGTCCGCGATCGCGTTCAGTCCCGGCGGCAAGCCATGTTCCCTGGCAATCATCACCACATATTCGTCGATGTCCCAGGTGGCCTCGGAAAGCCGTCGCACATCGTCGTTCTCCGGCACGATGAGCGGCCATTCGAATTTGAACATGAGCCCGCACGACGCGGTCAGCGTGACGATGTCGAATCCCTCGTCCAGGAGCGGCATGAGTGCGCGCGAGACTCTTGTGGCGCTTTCCGCCACGCGCGCGAGCTCCGCCTGTTCCAGGAACGGCATGCCGCAACAGCCGGGATAGGCGACGCGCGTCTCCACGCCGATGTGATTGAGCACCGCGCGGGCGGCGTGTCCGGTCGCGGGCTTGTTGTAGTTCACGANGCAGGTCGCGAAGAGCGCGACCTTGCGCTTCGCCGTGAACCCGGGCGCCGAGGTGTTGGGGCGGTCGGGCTCCCGCGTTGCGGTCGATACAAACGTCCTCGACTGGAATTTCGGCAAGATGGCGCGCGCATCGATACGAAGCGTGCGCTCCATCGCGGAGCGGGTCAGGCGATTGTCGCGATCCGATGCCCAATTGACGAGCGGCGCGACAGGCACGGCGAGCCTGCCGTTGCGGTCCATCTCCGCCAGCTGCCGCGCGGTGAAATCCGTCTTGCCCGCGCGCACTTCCGCTGCACGGTAGCGCAACATCAGATGGGGGAAGTCGACATTGAAGGGATGCGGCGGGACATAAGGACATTTCGTCATGAAGCACATGTCACAGAGGTAACAGTGATCCACGACCTGCCAGTAGACCTTGCGATCGACGCTATCGAGCTCGCCGCTCGGGGACGCGTCGATCGCATCAAACAGCGTGGGAAAGGAGTTGCACAGACTGAAGCAGCGGCGGCAGCCGTGGCAGATATCAAAGACGCGGGTGAGTTCGGCGGTGAGGGCGGCGTCGTCGTAAAAAGCGGGGTTACGCCAGTCAAGCGGATGGCGCGTGGGAGCTTCGAGGCTGCCTTCGCGCTTGCCTTCCGTGGGTGCACTCATGCGAAAGCTCTATGCGCAAAAGCCCCCGGCCGCAATACGGCGGCCGGGGGCTCAAGCGAACTCTTGACCCGCCTAGATAGAATCCAGTGCCTTCTGGAAGCGATTGGCATGCGAGCGCTCGGCTTTCGCCAGCGTCTCAAACCAATCCGCGATCTCAGCAAATCCTTCATCGCGCGCCGCGCGCGCCATGCCCGGGTACATATCGGTGTACTCATGAGTTTCACCGGCGATCGCGGCTCGCAGATTTAACTTCGTCTCGCCGATCGGCAATCCTGTAGCCGGATCGCCCACCTGCTCGAGGTACTCGAGGTGCCCATGTGCGTGGCCCGTTTCGCCCTCGGCCGTCGAGCGGAACACTGCCGATACGTCGTTGTAACCTTCGACATCGGCCTTCGCTGCGAAGTACAAATAACGGCGGTTCGCCTGGGATTCACCCGCGAAAGCGTCCTTGAGGCTTTTTTCAGTCTTGCTGCCCTTCAGATTCACAACTCTC
>PLEC01000114.1 GCA_003136935.1 Gammaproteobacteria bacterium | reverse complement strand
GGGTGCTGCCCTGCAGGCGCAGCAGGCTCACCCAGTGCGCGAGCATGGCGGTACGGATGCCTGGCTGCGGGTCGGCATCGTCCGCGTGCGCGCGCGTGAAGCGCACGAACTCGTTGATCTGGGCCTTGAGCATCTCGGCGAGGCGCGGCACGCCGGTCACGCGGCTGAAGTGCATGAGATACGAGCATGCGGTCGATGGAGGCGAGGTGCTGCACCGGGTCGAACTGTGTAGGCACCGTGGACGGGGTGATGAACGCGCCTCTGGGCGTATCCAGGGCGCGATACGAAATCCCGAAAGTGTCGCCCGAAAAAATGCTGGCATGCGCCTCGTCCAACACCACGTAGTGGTGCTCGGCGTGACCTCGCGTGTGCAGCAGCGTGAGCTCGCGGGCACCGAGCCTGAGGCGCTCGCCATCCTCGACCACCCGCACGCGCGCCGCCGGAATCGGCACAAGCTCCCCGTACAGACGCGTGAAGCGTTCCTCGCCGTAGACCGCCTTGGAGCCCGCGATGAGCTTCGCGGGGTCGATCATGTGCGGCGCGCCGCGCGGATGCAGCACCGCCTGCGCGCCGGGAAGCTCGCGCATGAGAGCGCCCGCGCCACCGGCGTGATCCAGGTGCACGTGCGTCAGCAGCAGGTAATCGACCGCGTCGCGCGGCACGCCGAGTTCCCGCAGAGCGGCGAGCAGATAGGGAACCGAATCGTTGGTGCCGACATCCACGAAGGCGGCGCGGCCGGCGTCAACTATGATGTGCGCGGCGGCGTGCCCGGAATACAGGTACTCGCAATCCACGGCGGTGATGCCGTGCGGGTGCCGATAAAGCGCCGGTTTCACGGGAACTGTTAGCGGGGCTTGCCGGTCGGAGTGGCCCATGTGCACATCGTAACCAAGTACACTAGCCACGACACATGAGCCCGCAGTTTTTTCTGGCCGCAGCGCTGCTCGCCGGCGCCTCCGCCGCGGTGGCCCAGCAGGCCGCCACGCACGCGCCCGCGCATGTTGAGCGCGGCGATCTGGTCTTCGAAGGTGTCCCGCCGCCGGACGCCGCGCTCAATGCGCGCCTCGACGGCTACCTGCAGTCGCGCGAAGCGACGTTCCTTGACTGGCTGCCCGACGGCGCCATGCTCATCGCGACCCGCTTCGGCGACACCCTGCAGGTGCATCGCGTCGCAACTCCCCTGGGTGCGCGCGAGCAGCTCACCTTCTATCGCGATCCGATCAGCTGGGTGCGGGCGGCGCGCAGCGGCGGGCGCTTTGCGTTCCTGAAGGATGAGGGGGGCAACGAGAACACGCAGGTGTATGTCGAGGCACCCAACGGCAGCGTGCGCCAGGTGACCCACGGCGATTTCATCCACGGCAGCCCGGTGTGGGCGCACGACGGCAAGCGCATCGCCTTCTACGGCAATGACCGCGACGGCGCCAGCTACGACGTCTACGTTGCAGATGCGACCACCGGCGCCGCGCCGCAGCTGGTGGTCGGCGGCCGGCACGATACCTGGTATCCGCTCGACTGGTCCGCGGATGATTCGAAGCTGCTCGTGTGGCGCTACGTGTCACTCGAGGAGAGTTACCTGTACATCGCGGATGTCGCGGGCGGCACGCTCACGCCCGTGGACCCGAGCGACCGTAAGATAGGTATCCGCATCGCCAGGTTCGCCCCCGACGGACACGGGGTTTACTTCGTGACCGATGATGGCGGGGAGTTCAATCACCTCGCCTTCACCGATCTGGCCACCCACACCACGCATCGCGTGTCGCCCGACAGCGGCTGGGATGTGGAGGATTTCGATGTCAGTGCCGATGAGCGCTACATCGCCTACGTCGTCAACGAGGACGGCATCAGCCGCCTCGTGGTGCTCGACACGCAGAAAAAAATCGATCTGGCGCCGGTGGGATTGCCGCCGGGGCGCATCGCCAACCTGCGCTTCGATCCCGGCGCCCACAAGCTCGGCATGTCGGCCGAGTCGGCCCTGTCACCGCGCGATGCCTACGCCTACGATCTCGCGACCGGCAAGCTCGAGCGCTGGACCCACAGTGAGGCCGGCCCGGCCCTTACCGGCAATCTCATATCCCCGGAGCTCATCCGCTACCCGACCTGGGACAAGAGCGGCGGCCATCCGCGCATGCTGTCCGCGTATGTCTACCGGCCGTCGGCTGCCGGGCCAAGTCCCGTGCTCATCTATGTTCACGGCGGTCCGGAGGACCAGTACCGCCCCGGCTGGGATCCGTTCGTGCAGTTGCTGGTGCGGGAGCTGGGGTATGCGGTGGTCGCGCCCAACGTACGCGGCTCATCCGGCTACGGCAGAAGTTTTCTCGCGCTCGACAACGGCGTGCTGCGTGAGGATGCCGTGCGCGATATCGGCTCGCTGCTGGTGTGGATCGGTGCACAACCGGCATTCGATCGCCAGCACGTCGCCATCATGGGCGCCTCCTACGGCGGCTACATGACACTCGCCTCGCTGGTGTCGTACGGCGAGCGCTTAAGTGGCGGCATCGACGCCATGGGCATCAGTAACTTCGTCACCTTCCTGCGCAACACCTCCGCCTACCGGCGCGACCTGCGACGCCAGGAGTATGGCGACGAACGTGATCCGGCCATGCGCGTGTTCCTCGACCGCATTTCTCCGCTCACCAACGCCAGCCGCATCAGGAAGCCCGTGCTGGTGGTGCAGGGACTCAACGATGCACGCGTGCCGGCGTCCGAATCCGAGCAGCTGGTGTGGCGCGTGCGCGCCGGCGGCGGTGAGGTGTGGTACCTGGTGGCGAAGGACGAGGGTCACGGCTTCCGCAAGAAAGCCAACCACGACGCCTACCTGCAGACCGCGGCCGCGTTTTTGGTTAGATTGGCCAAATAAACGGCCGGATGGCCGTTTATTTGGCAAGCCTACCTAGCAGCTCGTTCGACGGCGCCGGCAAAAAGCGTGGTTTTTGCCGGCGGTTATGGCCCTGAATGCGGCCGTTTACCTGGCAGGCCCTCCGAGCAGCTCAGGACTGCGTTGACAATCCAGCGACCTGGTGTACACTTTAGGTGTACACCATGGAGCTTACGATGAAGCAGGTAGGAATCAGGCAAGCAAGGCAAGAGCTTCCGGATCTGATTGACCGGGCGGAGGCCGGTGAAGAGGTCGTCATTACCCGCCAAGGTCGGCCCGTGGCAAAGCTCATTGCCGCGCCCAAGGACCGCAAGCCGCTACCGTCGCTCGCAGATTTCAGGGGCAGGCTTGGCCGATCTGGTCGTCCGGCTGTGCAACTAGTGCGCGAGGAACGCGATGCCAGGTGAAGGCATCTACGTGGATACGAGTGTTCTGGGTGCGTACTACTGCCCGGAGCCGCTGAGTGGAACTGCGGAGAATGCCCTACGCAAGATCAGAGGCCCGGTTATCAGCAGCTTGAGCGAAGTTGAATTTTGTTCCCTTATTTCAAGGAAGCGACGACTCAAGGAGCTGACCGAACGTCAGGCTGGCGAAATTCTGGATCTGTTCGACTCGCATGTGGCTGAGGGCTTTTACCGCCGAATATCGTTGTCCGCTGAGCACTTTCTCAAGGCTCGTCAGCTCATTTCGGCAGGAGACCACGGCCTGCGTACATTGGATGCGTTGCATCTGGCGGCAGCCGTTGCTGAGTCCCTCACAATGCTGACGGCTGACGGTGTTCTCGCCAAGACCGCAAGACGCTTCAAGGCTGGGGCCATTCTGATCAAATGAGGGAATTAGCTAAGCTGACACACCACCCGGCGGGAACTCCACGCTGACGGCAAGTCCCTTGCCGCCCGGCCCGTCGCTTAAGATAACCGTTGCGCCGTGCGCCGCGGCGATCGCCCGTACGATCGCAAGTCCGAGCCCGCTACCCGGCGCCGCGGCGCCCGCGCGCCGGTAAAAGCGGTCAAACACGCGCTCGCGCTCGGCGGCGGGAATTCCCGGACCGTCGTCGGCCACCACGAGCCTTGTCCCGGACGGTGCGCTGTGCGGCGCAGGCGCCGCGGGCGTCTCGACGCTGACATCAACTCGACCGCCCCTGTGGGTATAGCGCACGGCGTTGTCCACGAGGTTGCGCAACAGCGTCCGCAGGGCATCCGGGTCGCCGGTAACACTCGCGGGCTGGGCGGCGGAAATGCCGAGGTCGATCCCGCCGGCATCCGCGAGCGGCACCAGTTCCGCCACGACCTCACGCGCGACGTCATCGAGTCGTACCGGCACGGGCGCGTTTCCAGCGCGCGGTTCCTGCCGGGCGAGCGACAACAGCTGCTCCACGAGGTGTATGACGCGCTGTACGCCCGCGGTAAGTCCCGCCATAGCGGCGCTGCGCTCCGCCTCACCGCTTGCGCGCGCCAGGGTTCCGGTCTGCAGGTGCAGCGCGGTCAGCGGCGTGCGCAGTTCGTGCGCCGCATCGGCGAGAAACGCGCGCTCGCGCTCGAGCGCCGCGCGCAGCCGCTCCAGGAGCTCGTTGAGCGCTGCGACCAGCGGCTGCACTTCATCCGGCAGGCGCTCATCGGGCAACGGATCCAGGGTATGCACGCGGCGCGCCTTCACCAGCGCCGTGACGCGCTGCAGCGGTTGCAGTGCCCTGCCGACCGCCAGCCAGATGAGAAGCGCCAGCACCGGCAGGAGCAGCGCGAACGGCCGCAGCGTCTGCAGGGCAAGCTGCGCGGCGCGTTCGCGCCGCACGCTCATGGGCTGCGCCACCTGGATCACCTTGGTGAGCGCCTGCACGCCGTATACGCGCCAGCTGCCTTCGCTGGTGGCGACGGTCGCGAGTCCCAGGGTGGTGATCTGCGGCAGCACCGCGTGCGGCCGCGACAGGTAGACCCGCACGCCATCGAGCGACCAGACCTGCACGACGAAATCGTAGGCCGCATCGGTGGGCGGGATCTGCGGCGACAACAGGTACTCAACCGGCTGGTCGCGCAGGATGAGCGCGGTCTGGCGCAGGTGGTAATCGAAAAACTCATCCGCCTCGGCGAGCGCGTTGCGGTACACGATCCAGCCGCCCGCGGCCCCCAGCAGAACCACCGCGCCCAGGAGCCAGGCGAGCAGCCGCGCGCGCAACGAGCTCACAGCGGTCTCACGCGGTAGCCCACGCCGCGCACCGTGAGAATGAACTGTGCGCCGAGCTTGCGCCGCAGTCCGTGTATGTGGACTTCCACCGCGTTGCTCTCCACTTCCTCACCGAAGCCGTACAGGCGTTCCTCGATCGAAGCGCGCGACAGGATGGTCCCCGGGCGTTCCATGAGCAGTTGCAGCAGGGCGAACTCGCGCGGTGACAGCGCGACCTCCACGCCGTCGTGCGTGACGCGATGGGCCGCAGGATCCAGTGCCACGCCCAGGTGCGCGAGCAGCGGCGCTCCGGTGCCTGCGCGCCGGCGCAGCAGTGCGCGGATGCGCGCGGCGAGTTCATCCAGGTCAAAGGGCTTGACCAGGTAATCATCGGCGCCGGCGTCGAGGCCGGCCACCCGATCAGACACCGCATCGCGCGCCGTAATGATGAGTACCGGGAGTGAGCCACCGCGCTCGCGCAGGCTCTTGAGCAACTGCAGGCCGCCCACCCCCGGGAGCCCCAGGTCCAGAAGCACCAGTTCGTAGGGCTCGGTGTGCAGCACGGCGGCGGCGGACTGCGCCTCGTGCACCCAGTCCACGGTGAAGCCATCGCGCTTAAGTCCCGCGCGAATGGCCTCACCGATCATGGGATCGTCCTCTACGAGCAGCAGTCTCACGATGCCCAAAGTATGATCAATCTGAGCTTAAGCTGGCCTTAATGTTGGCGCGGGGACTTGTAGTTGGGTGCCGTTGAACAGCTGGTGCGGGACGCCGCGACCCTTGAGGTCACACTTACGGACGCGCAGGCCGGGCGGCTGCTGCAACTGCTGGATGAGCTCGCGCGCTGGAACCAGATGTACAACCTGACCGGGATCACGGCGCAGCCGCAGATGATCACCCATCATCTGCTCGACAGTCTCTCGGTGAGTGCGGATCTTGCGGGCGAGCGCGTCGCCGATGTCGGCACCGGCGCGGGGTTTCCGGGGCTGCCGCTTGCCGTGGCCAACCCGCACCGGCATTTCACCCTCATCGACGCGACCGCCAAGAAACTGCGCTTCGTATCCCACGCGGTTCAACTGCTGCAGCTCACGAACGTGAGCGTGCTGCATGCGCGGGTCGAGAAAATGCGCCCAAAGGAGCCATTCGACACCGTCGTGGCGCGGGCCTTCGCGCCGCTGCCGCGCCTGCTTCAGAGCGTGTCGCCGTTGTGCGGGCCACGCACCCGGGTGCTCGCCATGAAGGGGCACCCGCCGGCACAGGAACTCGCGGCACTCACAGCTCCCTGGCGCGTGGTGCGGGAGCGCGCGCTCACGGTCCCGGGACTGGATGCCGCGCGCTGCGTTATCGTAGTCAGGCGCGAATGATGCGCCGCCATGCCTAATCCGTTACTCGCCACCTGGCCGCTGCTCCTGGGCATGGGCATCCTCATGCTCGGGTCGGGCCTGCAGGGCACGCTCCTCGGGCTGCGCGCGACGCTCGAGGGCTTCCCCACGCCGGTCACCGGACTCGTCATGTCCTGCTACTACGTGGGGTACCTGAGCGGCACGCTGCTCGCGCCGCGGTTGCTGCGGCGTGTCGGACACGTGCGGGTGTTCGCCACCCTCGCCGCGCTCGCCTCGGTGGCGGTGCTGGTGCAGGCAACCTGGGTGCACCCCGTGCCCTGGGCCGCCATGCGTCTGATCTCCGGGCTGTGCTTCGCCGGCATCTACGTCGTGGCCGAGAGCTGGCTCAACCATCGCGCGAGCCGCAGCAACCGCGGGCGGCTCCTCGCTGTGTATATGCTCGTGCTGTACGTGGGCCTGGGGGCCGCGCAGTTTCTCCTCATCCTGTCGAGCCCGCAGACCGCCGCCCCGTTCATGCTGGTCTCGGCTCTGATCTCGCTCGCGATGGTGCCGATCCTCGCCTCCGCGCAGCAGACGCCCGAGGCGGCGGTCTCGCATCGGGTGCGCTATCGGGATCTGTACCGCAACTCACCGCTCGGGGTCGTCGCGGTCGCGGCCTCGGGACTGATCTCCTCGATCATCTTCTCCATGGGCCCGGTGTACGCGCGCCTGAGCGGCGCGGGGACCCACGGGGTGGCCGAGTTCATGGCGGCCAGCATCCTCGCGGCGGCGCTCACCCAGTACCCGGTCGGCAGGCTCTCCGATCGCGTCGACCGGCGTACGGTGCTGGGCGCCGCCTGCCTCGTCGCGACCCTGGTCGCGGGCAGCATCGTGCTCTTCGGGCCGCTGCCCAAGGCCGTCCTGCTGCTGCTCACGGCGCTTTTCAGCGGCGCCGCGCTGACCCTGTATTCGCTCGCGGTCTCGCACGTGAACGACCACCTCGAGCAGACGCAGATGGTGGCCGCGAGCAGCGCGCTCTTGCTCGTCAACGGCACGGCGGCGGCCGCAGGACCGGTGCTGGCCGGAAGCCTGATCGGCGCCCTGGGGCCGGGCGCCTACTTCGGCACGCTCGCGACACTCACCGGGGCGCTGAGCCTCTACAACCTGTGGCGCATGAGCCGGCGGCGGGCGGTGCCGCGCGACCGCAAGGGTCCCTTCATCAACACCCAGCAGATCGTCACCTGCGCCGGGCTCGATCCGGCGCCGATCGCGGGCGCGGAGGATCTGCAGGTCCCCGCGGCCGTCACGGCAGCAGCGGCAGCGCGGTCATCTCCTTGATGACCGCGAGCGCGATCGAGGAGTTCACCGACTGCACGCCCGGAAAGCGCGACAGGTGATCAAGGAAGAACGCCTCGTACGCCTTGATGTCACGGCACACGATCCGCAGCAGGAAATCCGTCTCGCCCATGAGCGTGTAGCACTCGAGGATCTCCGGGTGGGCGCGCACGGCCTGCTCGAAGCGCAAGAGCGCATCGCGCCCGTGGCCTGCGAGCTTCACGTGCGAGAACACCATTACCGAGAGGCCGAGCTTCTCGCGATCCAGCAGCGCCACGCGCTTGAGGATGACGCCCTGCTTCTCGAGCCGCGTGATGCGCCGCCAGCAGGTCGAGGCCGTGAGGCTCAGACGTTCGGCGACCTGCGCCCCCGACAGGTTCCCGTGCGCCTGCAGCAGATCCAGGATGCGCACGTCCGTCCGGTCCAGGTCAGATTGCATTGTTCGTGCCGTGAAATGGCGTATTAGTGAAACATATATTTCACTAACGAGGCTCCTGAAGCAACTCTTGTGACGTGCAATGCGCGGCACAGGGGTAGGCTTGCGCCCCTTAATTCCCTTAAGCGGAGCTGCGGCTCCGAGAGCGTGCAGCGATGGAAGTGTTCGACCTGCCCGAGTTCGACGGCCACGAGCTGGTCGCCTTTGGCCACGACGCAGCGAGCGGGCTGAAAGCGATCATCGCGGTGCATTCGACCGCCCTGGGTCCGGCGGCGGGCGGATGCCGCATGTGGCCGTATGCCACCACGACCGAGGCGGTGTCGGATGTGCTGCGGCTGTCGCGCGGCATGAGCTACAAGAACGCCATGGCGCAGCTGCCCTTTGGCGGCGGCAAGGCCGTCATCATTGGCGACGCACGCAAGGCCAAGACCCCGGAGCTGTTCGAAGCCTTCGGGCGTTTCGTGGATTCTCACGGCGGCCGCTACATCACGGCCGAAGATGTCGGCACGACCATCACCGACATGAGCAACATCGCCCGCTCGACGCAGTACGTTTCGGGCCTGGGACGCGCGCCGGGCGAGGCGGGCGGGGATCCAGGACCCAAGACCGCGCTCGGGGTGTTCTTAGGCATCAAGGCCGCGGTCAAATTCAAGCTCGGCCGCGCGGAACTTGCCGGTGGCAGCGTCGCTGTTCAGGGCGTGGGCGGGGTCGGCTATCACCTGTGCGGCATGCTGGCTGGCGAGGGTGCGAAGGTTCTGGTCGCCGACGTGCGCGCCCCCGCAGCAGAGCGTGTGTGCCAGGAATTCAAGGCCACGGCCGTGTCTGTGGACGAGATCCTTTCCCACAAGGTCGACGTGCTGGCGCCCTGCGCGCTGGGCGCCGTGCTCGATGCGACATCGATTCCGCGCCTGCGGGCCCGCATTATCGCGGGGGCGGCCAACAACCAGCTCGCCCAGGGACAGGACGGCATGGCGCTGCTCGCTGCCGACATCCTTTATGCACCCGATTATGTGATCAACGCCGGCGGCATCATCAGCGTGGCGCGCGAATACTACGGAGGCGCGACGCAGGCGCAGGTGAACACCGAGATCCAGGCGATCCCACAGCGCCTGACGGAGATTTTCGAGCGCGCCCGGCGTGAGAGCCGCACCACCAATGCGGTGGCCGACCAGATGGCCCGCGAGCGACTCGCGCGCCGCCCGCAGCAGCTGGTGGCCTGATCCATTGGCGAAAATCGCAGGAAGCGATTTTCGCGGACATCAGCTTCGTTTCCGCCGGCCAAAGGCGGGGCTCGATGCACAGCCGCTGCGGTCACCTCAGCAGCCGAGCACTTCATGGCAAGCCTGGGCGCACGGACTTTGGCCGGCTGCGGTGCCAGACCGCGGCGGCGCGGGCGCCTCGGTGAAGTACACTGTCGCCCATGCAGCGCGTCATCGCCATCGCGAATCAGAAGGGCGGCGTCGGCAAGACGACCACGGCGGTGAACCTCGCGGCTTCGCTCGCGGCGACAAAACGCCGCGTGCTGCTCATGGACCTGGATCCCCAGGGCAACGCCACCATGGGCAGCGGCATCGACAAGGGGCAGCTCACCTACAGCGCCTGTGAGGTGCTGCTGGGGGAATGCGAGCTGGCCGCGGCCCTCGTGCCCGTGGAGCCGTCCGGTTTCACGCTGCTGCCTGCGAACCAGGACCTGACCGCAGCGGAAGTGCGGCTCCTTACCTTGCCCATCGGCCGCGAGATCAAACTGCGCCAGGCGCTCGCACCTAAGCGCGCGGACTTCGACATCATCCTCATCGACTGTCCGCCTGCCCTCAACATGCTCACCGTGAATGCGCTGGTCGCCGCCGACAGCGTGCTCATCCCGATGCAATGCGAGTACTACGCGCTCGAAGGCCTTACGGCGCTGCTCTCGACGGTGGAGCAGATCCGCGTGGCCGCAAACCCAGGACTTATCGTGGAGGGCATGCTGCGCACCATGTTCGATCCGCGCAATAACCTCTCCAACGAGGTCAGCAACCAGCTCGTCAGCCACTTCGGGAACCAGGTGTTTCGCACCATCATTCCCCGCAACATCCGCCTGGCAGAGGCGCCCTCATTCGGCAAGCCAGCGCTCTTTCACGACAAGGAATCGCGCGGGGCGCTGGCGTACCTTGCGCTCGCCGGGGAAATGATCCGGCGCGAGGAGGGGATGCTCGCCGCGGGGCAGGCTGCCGCTGCCGCGGCGAACGACGCGGCGGCGCGCGAGCCCGCGTCTGCCGTCGCCGGTGCGGAGATCACGCGATGAAAAGGCCTTCCCTCGGCCGCGGTCTTGCCGACCTCTTGGGCACCGCGACCACACGCCAAACCCCGGCGGCCCCGGACGCACCGTCGGCAGCACCGGCGGCTGTTGGCGAGCAGCTCGCGAAGCTGCCGCTCGACCTCCTGCAACGCGGCCGCTACCAGCCGCGTATGGACATGCGCGCCGAGACCCTCACGGAACTCGCCAACTCGATCAAGGCGCAGGGCGTGGTCCAGCCGATCGTGGTGCGCCCGCTCACGGCCCCGGCGGGCGGTGAGTCGCAGCGCTACGAAATTATTGCCGGCGAGCGCCGCTGGCGCGCCGCGCAGATGGCGGGCTTAACGGAGATTGCGGCGGTGATCCGCGCGATTCCCGACGAGGCCGCGATTGCCGTCGCCCTCATCGAGAACATCCAGCGCGAGAACCTGAACCCGCTGGAGGAGGCGCGTGCCCTCACGCGTCTCATCACCGAGTTCGGAGTCACCCACCAGGAAGCCGCGGACGCGGTGGGTCGCTCGCGCGCGACCGTCAGCAACCTTCTGCGCCTCCTGGAGTTGTCCCCGGAGGTCTGCGAGCTGGTGGAGAAGCGCGAGATCGAAATGGGGCACGCCCGGGCGCTCCTCGCCCTGACCCAGCGCCGCCAGCAGACCGAAGTTGCGCTGCTGGTCGCGAAGAAGGGCCTTTCGGTGCGCGAAACCGAGGCGCTGGTGCGCCGGCTGCAGGCTCCGGCAGGCACGAGCGGATCTCACGCGTCGGACGGAGCCTCCCGTGACCCCAATGTCGAGCGCCTGGAGCAGGAGCTGGCCGAGAAACTCGGCGCGAAGGTCGCCATCCAGCAGGGGGCCAGGGGCAAGGGCAAGCTCGTCGTCAGCTACAACACCCTCGACGAGCTGGACGGGATTCTCGCGCACATCCAGTAGTCCTTGGCGTTAAGTGGACGGAGGCACAGGCCGTCTCTATAATCGCGCGGCTTTTTGGCCGGTTAGTACGTAAGTGACTGAACGGCCGAAGTAATGTTAAGCCGCCTGCGCTCCGCTCACGGCGTGGGATCCAAGGCACAATGAGCCCCTCGAGCGGGACCTATATAAAGTGTTGGCGATCGATCTGCCGCGTGCGCGGCGGCTGGCGCTACGCGTCGTGCTGGGACAGGCGGGCGTGACCGTGATTGCCGCCTTGTGTGCGCTGGCGCTTAGCGGTGAGCGCGCCGGGTTTTCGGCGCTGCTGGGTGGCGGCATTGCCACGGTGGCGACTCTCGCGATGGCGGGGCTGGTCTTCGGTGGCGGTGCCGGCAGCGCCGCGCGCGCCCTGGGGATGTTCTACATCGGCGAGGCGGTGAAGCTTTTGCTGGTGGTGGTGTTGTTCGTGGTGGTGTTGAGCGTGGTGAAGGTGGCACCGCTGGCGATGTTCGCCGCGTTCGCTGCAACGTTTCTGGTGTATTGGATTGCGCTGCTGAGCGCGCTGCCCATAGGCGGCGCGCGCCGCAGCGTATAGGTGACGGGTCGACCGGTGACAAGCATGGCAGACGCAGAACACGCGCCGGGCGCAACCGAATACATCCTGCATCACCAGAGCTTCCTTTCTAACAAGGCGCCGCACGGCATCGTCGACTTCACTGTCATCAACTACGACACTGTGTTCTTCTCGGTGCTGCTGGCGCTGGTGTTCTTCGTGACTTTCTGGATGGTGGCGCGCAAGGCGACGGCCGGCGTGCCCGGCAAGTTCCAGAATCTCATCGAGATGATTATCGAGTTCATCGACAACCAGGTTCGCGACAGCTTTCACGGCACCAGCAAACTCATCGCGCCGCTGGCGCTCACCATTTTCTGCTGGATCTTCCTCTTCAACTTCATGGATGTCGTGCCGGTGGACCTGCTGCCGGCGGTGGCGCGCGGCGCCGGTTTCGAGCATCTGAAGGTGGTGCCGAGCACCGACCTGAACGCCACCTTCGCCCTGTCGCTCACGGTCTTCATCCTCATCATTTTCTACAGCGTGAAAATGAAGGGTCTCGTTGGCTTCATCGGCGAGCTGACGCTGCAGCCTTTCAGCAGCAAAAACTTCTTCGCGCAGGCCGCACTGGTGCCGGTGAACTTCCTCTTGGAGTCCGTCACTTTTCTCGCCCGGCCGGTGTCACTGTCGCTGCGTCTGTACGGCAACCTGTACGCCGGCGAGATGATTTTCCTGCTGCTCGCGGCGCTGACGCTGCACGGCATCAGCGGTCTTGCCAGCGTCGGGGGTTGGTTCGCGCTCATCGGGCAGCTCGGGCTCGGGCTCCTCTGGGCGGGGTTCCACCTGTTTGTAATTACGCTGCAAGCCTTCATATTCATGGTGTTGACGGTCGTCTACCTGGCGATGGCTCACGAGCATCACTGACCAGACACCGTTGGCGAGTTAAGAGTTTTCGAATCGGTTTGTTTTGAGGAGAGATTGAATGGAAAACATTGCACACATCCAGGCCATGACCGTGCTGGCCGTCGGCATCATCTTCGGCATGGGGGCGCTCGGTACCGCCATCGGCTTCGGTATTCTCGGCGGCCGCTTCATCGAAGGCTCGGCGCGCCAGCCGGAACTCCTGCCCACGCTGCGCGTCCAGATGTTCATTGTCGCGGGCCTGCTGGATGCGGTGGCCATGATCGGCATCGGTTTTGCGCTGTTCTTCACGTTCGCGAACCCGTTCGTGAGCGCGCTGCAGGCCGCGCACTAACATCGAGCGCGCGGACCGCAGAGGCAGGAGAAAACGACCGTGAACATCAATCTCACGCTCATCGTGCAGATGCTCGTGTTCGGCATGCTGGTGTTCGGCACGATGAAGTTCATCTGGCCGCACATTCTGGCGGCCATGGACGAGCGTTCGCGCAAGATCGCGCAGGGACTTGCCGCCGCGGAGAAGGGTGAGGAATCCCTGACCGAGGCGCGCAGCAAGGCAGAGGACATCGTGCGCGAGGCGCGTGAACGCGCCACGCAGATCATCGACCACGCGCAGCACCGCGCCAATGAACTGGTGGAAGAGGCCAAGGGCACCGCCACCACGGAGGGCGGTCGCCTGGTCGCCGCCGCCCAGCAGCAGATCCAGCTCGACACCACGCGCGCGCGCGAGAGGCTGCGCCGCGAGGTGGCCGGGATCGCGGTTGGCGCAGCCTCCAAGCTGCTGAGCAGGGAGATCGATGCGCGCACGCACGCGGACCTCCTCGAGCAGCTGGCGACGCAGATCTAGACGGCAGCCATGGCCGACAAGATCACCATCGCCCGGCCCTACGCGCGCGCGGCCTTCGAAGAGGCGCGCGCTCATGAGGGTCTGAGTCCCTGGTCCGACGCGCTCAAGGTAGCCGCCCAGGTCGTCACGGATCCGCGCGTGGCAGCCCTGCTCGGCAATCCGCACGTGACCCCGGAGCAGCTGGCGCAGCTCGTGACCAGCATCGCAGGGTCGAAGCTCGGGGAGCGGGGCGCGAATTTCGTGAGCACGCTCGCCGCCAACCGGCGCCTGGGGTTTCTGCCCGAGATCTCAACGCGCTTCGATGAGCTGAAAGACTCAGCCGAGGGTGTTGCGGACGTCACGGTGACTTCGGCGGCCACGCTTAACGACGCGCAGCGCAACAAGCTCGCGGCGGCGCTCGAAAAGCGACTCAAGCGCAAGGTGCGTCTGCACTGCGACGTCGACCCCGGCCTCATCGGCGGCGCCGTGGTGCGCTCAGGGGATCTTGTCATCGACGGCTCGGTCAGCGCGCGCCTCAACCGCATCGCCTACGAACTGACCGCGTAAACCATTCCGCACCAACGAATTCGTTTAATAGAGAACGCACATGGCCATCAAGGCAACCGAGATCAGCGATCTGATCAAGCAAAGGATCGAGAACTTCAAGTCGGTCACTGAGGCGCGCAACGTCGGCTCCATCGTGTCGGTCACCGACGGCATCCTCCGCATCCATGGGCTGGCGGATGCGCGCTACGGCGAGATGCTGGAGTTCCCCGGTAACACCTTCGGCCTGGCGCTGAACCTCGAGCGGGACTCGGTCGGCGCGGTGGTGCTGGGCGAGTACAAGCACTTAAAGGAAGGCGACACCGTCAAGACCACGGGCCGCATCCTCGAGGTGCCGGTGGGACCCGAGCTCCTCGGCCGCGTGGTCGATGCCCTGGGCGCACCGATCGACGGCAAGGGCCCGATCAAGGCGACACGCACCGCTCCCGTCGAGCGGGTGGCGCCGGGCGTGATCTACCGCAAGTCCGTCAGCCAGCCGGTGCAGACCGGTTACAAGGCGGTGGACTCGATGGTGCCGATCGGCCGCGGCCAGCGCGAGCTCATCATCGGCGACCGCCAGACCGGCAAGACCGCGCTCGCCATCGACACCATCATCAACCAGAAGACCAGTGGCATTAAGTGCGTCTACGTCGCAATCGGTCAGAAACAATCGACCATCGCCAACGTGGTGCGCAAGCTCGAGGAGCACGGCGCACTGGCGCACACCATCGTGGTGGCCGCTTCCGCCTCGACCGCGCCAGCGCTGCAGTACATCGCCGCCTATTCGGGCGTGACCATGGGCGAGTACTTCATGGACAACGGCGGCGATGCACTCATCATTTATGACGACCTGTCCAAGCAGGCGGTCGCCTACCGGCAGATCTCGCTCCTCCTGCGCCGCCCGCCGGGCCGCGAAGCCTTCCCCGGAGACGTGTTTTACCTGCACTCGCGTCTGCTCGAGCGCAGCGCGCGCGTCAACGAGGAATACGTCGAGATGGTAACCAAGGGCGCGGTGAAGGGTAAGAC
>PLEC01000117.1 GCA_003136935.1 Gammaproteobacteria bacterium | reverse complement strand
CCGTACCGGCGGAATGCGGATCTTGTCGTTGAGCGCGATGCGGGTTTCGGGGCCCGCGCGCTTGCCATTTACGCGCACCTCGCCCTTGCGGATAACCCGGTAGACGCGGCTGCGCGGCACGCTGCCTAAGCGCTTCTGAACGTAGTTATCCAGGCGCTGGCCGGCCTCGTCCTCGCTCACGTCGAAGTGCTGCACTCCGGTGCGGATGCCGGGGTTTTCCGCAGGCTGCAAAGGATGCGGTAAATCGATTTTCACGTAAGGCATTGTTTCTACAACGGTCTGGAGAGTATACTCCGTGGGTCGTCCGTGAATCGGACGCGCCACTGGTCGGCGGCCTTGAGTCGCCGCCTGCTTAGTTGGACCTCCTTAAGCGAGGCCATCGCATTGGGCCGACAAGATCGCGCCACCTGCGTCGAAGTTCGCACAGCGAGACTTCCGCAGTCGGTGCCGTCGGTTGAGTTCACCGAAGGTTTCCTATCCTCACCGCCGCAGCTGTGGCGGTCAGCAACGTGAAAATCGAGACTCGCTCTCCTTCGTCAGGTTCCAGGAATCTTCGCTGCCGCGGACGTACGGTCCTGCGGTCTCCCGCCGCATGCTTGTCGGCCCCTCACCGCACGGTAGGGGCAAATGAAGAGAATGTTAGTGAATGCAACTCAGGAAGAAGAGTTGCGCGTCGCTCTGGTTGATGGACAAAAACTTTTTGACCTGAGCATCGATTTACCTTCCCGCGAACAGAAAAAAGCCAACGTCTATAAGGCTCGTATCTCCCGCGTCGAGCCCTCGCTCGAAGCCTGTTTCGTCGACTACGGCGCCCAGCGCCACGGCTTTCTGCCGCTGAAGGAAGTCTCCAAGGAGTTCTTCCGCCAGCAGCCGCAGGGCGGCCGCATGAACATCCGCGAGCTGCTCGCGGAAGGCCAGGAAGTCATCGTACAGGTCGAAAAAGAGGAACGCGGCACCAAGGGTGCGGCGCTCACCACCTTCATCAGCCTCGCGGGGCGTTTCCTGGTCCTCATGCCGAACAATCCGCGCGCCGGCGGGGTGTCGCGCCGCATCGAGGGCGAGGAGCGCGACCAGATGCGCGAGGTCATGAACCAGCTGAAGATCCCGGACGGCATGGGCGCCATCGTGCGCACCGCCGGCGTCGGGCGCTCGGTCGAGGAGCTGCAGTGGGACCTGGATAACCTCAAGGTTCAATGGGACCAGATCGACGCGGCCTCAAAAGACCGCCCGGCCCCGTTCCTGGTGTTCCGCGAAAGCGACGCCGTCACCCGCTCCATGCGCGACTACCTCTCCGACGATGTCGGGGAAGTGCTGGTGGACAGCCCGGCGGCCTTCCAGAAGGCCCAGGAGTACATGCAGCGCTTCATGCCGGCGGATGCCCAGCGGCGTCTGAAACTCTACACCGACGACATCGCGCTGTTCACGCGCTTCCAGATCGAAAGCCAGATCGAATCGGCCTACGCGCACAAGGTGTCGCTGCCCTCCGGCGGCAGCATCGTCATCGACTACACTGAGGCGCTGGTGTCGATCGATATCAACTCCGCGCGCGCCACGCGCGGCAGCGATATCGAAACCACCGCGACCAACACCAATCTGGAAGCCGCGGACGAGATCGCCCGGCAGCTGCGTATCCGTGACATCGGTGGACTCATTGTCATCGACTTCATCGACATGGAGTCGGCGAAGAATCAGCGCGAGGTCGAAGATCGCCTCCGCGATGCCATGAAAATGGATCGCGCCCGCATCCAGATCGGTCGCCTGTCGCGCTTTGGCCTCCTCGAGATGTCGCGGCAGCGCCTGCGTCCCTCGCTCGGAGAGACCAGTCACATGGTCTGCCCGCGATGTGTGGGTATCGGCAGCATCAGGAGCGTCGAATCCATGACGCTCGCGGTGCTGCGCCTGATCGGTGAGGAACTACGCAAGGACCGCACTGCGCGCGTAATTGCGCAGGTGCCGGTGGCCGTGGCGACCTACCTGATCAACGAAAAGCGCGAATGGCTGCGCACGCTTGAAGACAAGACCGAGGCGGAGCTCATCATCGTCCCCAACGAGAACATCCAGACACCTGGATATTCGATCAAGCGGGTGCGCGATGACGAGATGGATCTGCCCGAGCACAAGCTGGCCACCTACCTCATGCCGACGGCTCCGGAAGTCGTCGAGCCGGGCTCCGCCCAGGACAAGAAGCCGCAGGTGGAGCCCGCCGCGGTGGCGACGCTCCTGCCGACGACCGCTGCCCCGGCCGCCCGCACGCCCGCTACGGCACAGGCGCCGCTTGCTGCACCAACCCCGGCAGCGCAGCCAGGCGGGTTCTGGAGCCGCTTCAAGCGCCTCCTGGCTGGTGAGCCGGCAGCCGCTGCAACCCCGGCGGCACAGCCGGCGCCAGCCGCGGCGCCTGCGCGCTCCGAGCACAGCCGTGACGGCAACCGCCAGCGCGATGGCCGTCGCGAGCCGTCGCGCAATTCACGTTATGCGGATGGCGCCCGGCGCGATCGCGGCGACGGTCGCCGCAGTGACAACCGTGATCGTGACCGCAATCGCGATCATGGTCGGGATCGCGGGCGCGACCAGGGCCGCGGTAACCCCGAACGCGGCGCGCAACGCAGCGCCGAGCGCGCTCCCGCCAGTCATCGCAGCGACGTGCAGCCAGGAAACGAGGCCGTGCATCGCAATGAGCCCGCAGCGGGTGCGGTGGCGGGACCGAGCCAGCCAGTAATCGCGGGCGATACGCATGGCGAGCGCCCCGAGCGTGGCGAGCGGCGTGGTCGGCGTCGCGGACGACGCGGTGGCCGGCGCGGAGGCGGTTCGCGTGATGCGGGCGCGGCTGGTGCGCCGGGCGAAGCACTGCCGGCAGCCGCGCCGGAATCCTCCGGCGCAGCCAACAACGGCAACGGTTTCCACGACGCGCCGCAGCCGCACGTCGAGCGCGAGCGGCCTGCTCCCCAGGCGCCCGCGGAACTCGAGTACCACTCCGAGCCGCGCGAGCCAGTCGCGCGACCCGAGCCCGCGCCCGCGCCCGCGCCACTCGCACATTTCGAGTCGCCACCACCCGCGCAGCCTGGCAAGCCGCACGTAGTGTGGTCGTCGGCGCCCGAGAAAGACGGCGGCCGCGGGACCGAGGAGTAGCCGGACAGCGCACCTTGAGCGCGCGCGCCCGTTGGGACGCGCGCGCTCAGGCCGCGCGGTCGCGCTGGCGCAAATGCGCGAGCAGTCCGCGCGTCGCGGCTTCCACCAGGTCGAGCACTTCCTCGAAGCCGTTCGGGCCACCGTAGTACGGGTCCGGAACGTCGCGCGAACCTGACTCGGGGGCGAAGTCGAGCAGCAGGCGCAACCGCTCGTGGGAATGCGTGGGCGCCCGGCGCCGCAGCACGCGCAGGTTTTCCTCGTCCATGCCGAGGATCAGGTCGAAGCGCTCAAAGTCCGCCGGCTCGACGACGCGTGCCCGCAGTGCAGTGAGGTTGTAGCCGCGACGCGCGGCCGCTTGCTGTGTACGTGGGTCGGGCGGCTCCCCCACGTGATAGCCCGCGGTTCCGGCCGAGTCCACCTCGAGTGGCAGCTCGGGGGCTTCGCGCGCCGCGAGTGTGCGCAGAACTCCTTCCGCGGTCGGCGAGCGGCAGATGTTCCCCAAGCAAACAAACAGGATCCTCAAGGGATCCTATCGCGCGCTGTAGCCGCGTCCCTGCAGACACGCGCTCATGGCGCGCTGGTAGGCGGCACGCTGCGAGCCGAGCTGGTTGGGCGGTATGCCGCCTGAGGGTTGGGTGGGATCAAAGCCCGTTTGCGACGAGGCCCACTTGTGGCACTCGTACTTGTCCGTCGCCTGCTGCTCTTCCGACTGACCGTTCTGCGGATAGACGAACATCTGGTCGCCCGGCGGCTGCGGCGGCGGTGGCTGTGGCACCTCGGTCGTCGCGTCCTGGTCGTTCGGGGGCGCCACGACCTCGTAGCCGCTTTGCGAAGGGTCCCAGGTGTAGTAGGTGTCGTTCGCGTAGTAGTACGGGAATCCACCGATCCACAGCGTGGTGTAGAACGCCGGCAGCACCGGCACGAACACACCGATCGGTGCACCGACGATCACGAAGTCTGGTCCGCGCGGGGCGTACCAGATGCCTCCCGAGTAGAAGAACCGTCCGTTGGGCCGGTTGAATGCCACTGCCCCCGTCGGCAGCCCCCGCACCATTCCGCCGCGGTCCGGGTAGTAGTGGTTATGGCTGTAGCGCGCATCGAAATGCTGCGCCCGCCCGCCGTGGTCAGGTCCACCGCGGTCAACCCCCGCACCGCCGTGCTCGTGGTCCTGCGCCGAAGCGCCGGCCAGTGCCGTCGCGAGCAGCAGCGCGCCGCAGCCCTTTACCCACATACGCTTGTTCATAACCATCACCTGCCCCTGATTCATTTTATGCTGTAGCCACGCCCATCGAGGCACGCGCCAAGGGCGCGGCGGAATTTGGCCGCCTGCTGCTCCTGCAGCGCCACCGCGCGTCGATCGCTCACCACCACGGTCCGGGTCTGCTGCGCGTTGGCAGCGTCGCTCGCATTGCCGATCGCACCGCCGACGACGGCGCCGGCAAGCGCGCCTGGCGCGGCCTGCCAGCGCGGGGAAATGGCGGCGCCAATCACGGCTCCGGCAATTGCACCGATAGCGGTTCCGGTGCCTGGCGCCGGACCCGCCGACACCACCTGCACGCGCTCATGCGGCGCCACGCCCGGGGCGCTCGGATCAAACCCCGTTTGCTGTGTGGCCCACTGGCTGCATTCGTAATGGTCGCGATCCTGCTGTTCCGGCGGCTGGCCGTGCAGCGGATACGCGTACACCTCGATATTCGGCGGCGGCGGCGGTGGCGGAGGTGGCGCCGGCCGGGGCGCAGGCACCACGCAGCCAGACAGGAGAGCCGCCATGCAGGTCATGGCCGCGGCGGTCAGGGCCGCGCGCCGGATTGTTTGGGTTCGGTTCATAATCGTGGGGTGTTCCATTGATTGAAGCGGGTGCTGCTCGCAAAACGCTGATTGCGGGCTGGCGGTTGACACGTCAAGACCTTGTGCGTCAGCCAGCATTGGATTTGACGCTCCGCGCGCCCGCGAGTTCCGGTCCTGCCCGCCCGCAGCGCCTGTGCCGCGTGCCACTGTGAACAATTGTTAAGCCCCAGTTCAGGTGCGGTGTGCCCAAGTGTAGCGCTCATCCATGTCCATGGGCGATTTGCGCCCTGACACGCTCAAGATCTGCGAGCGTGTTCACGTCCGGTCCGGGGCGCTGCGCGGCCTCACCAACGCGGATGTCGAAGCCGTCCTCAAGCGCCCGCAGCTGCTCGAGCTTTTCGCTGTTTTCCAGGGCGCTGACCGGCAGCGCCGCCAGGCGCAACAGCGCCGCCACGCGATACGCATAAATACCGATGTGGCGGCGCGCACCGTGCAGATCGCGCTGGCTGGCAAGTCCTGCGGGCGCGCCGTCGCGATTCCACGGAATGGGCGCACGGCTGAAATACAGCGCCCGCCCGGCGCCATCCGCTACCACCTTCACGGTGTTGGGATCGAGGAACTCGCTGAGCGTCGTGATGGGACTTGCGAGCGTGGCCATATCCGCATTCGCGTGCGCCGCCAGCAGCACTGCGACCTGGCGGATGAGCGCGGCGGGCATGAGTGGTTCATCGCCCTGCACGTTGACTACGACGCTCGCTGGCGACCAGCCGCGCACCCGCGCGACTTCGGCAATGCGGTCGGTGCCGGAAGCGTGACCGGCCGAGGTCATAACAACCTCGGCGCCGAACGAGTGGGCAGCACTGACAATCAGATCATCGTCAGTGGCGATGAGCACTTCGTGCGCGCCGGCGGCGCTGGCTCGCTCGTACACCCACTGGACGATCGGTTTGCCCTCAAGTGGCATGAGCGCCTTGCCCGGCAGGCGGGTCGAGGCGTAGCGCGCCGGGATGACCACGCGGAACACGCGCGCCTGCTTCTTCAGCGATCCAGGAGTGGATCGTCGGCCGCGAGCTGGCGAGCCTCCTCCTCCAGCATGACCGGCACGCCGTCCCGGATCGGGTACGCGAGGCGGTCCATGCGGCATACCAGTACCTGCGCGTCGCGCTGGAATCGCAGCGTTCCTTTACACACCGGGCAGGCGAGAATCTCCAGCAGTCGCGTGTCCATCATCTGTGACCTCTGAGGGCGGGCGTATGGGGCAGCTTCGCGAGCACGCGTGTGAGCAATTCGTGGGCATCGGCGTCGCTGAATTGCGCGGCTACGGGAACGTACCACAGGCGCGCAGTGGCGAACGACGCGCATTTTACGGCATCCTTTTCGGTCATGAAGACCGGCAGCTCGTCGGCAAAGGCGAGCTCCCCGCGGGTGAAGGGATGGTGGTCGGGATAGGCGTGCTCGATCAGCTCCAGACCCAGCGCCCGCAGCTCACGAAAGAAGCGCTGCGGGTTACCGATGCCGGCAATGGCATGGACACGCAAGCCGCGGAAGCTCTCCAGGCTGCGCGGCGCCTGCGCCCCATCAAGGCGCACCGCCTGCTGCGCTACGAGGTGCATGGTGAGCGCCTGCCCGGCAGTCAGCCACGGCACCAGCGAGCTGTGCGCGGCCTCCCCGTTCACCACCACCGCGTCCGCGCGCAGCGGTTGCATGAGCGGTTCACGCAATGGGCCCGCAGGCAACACGCGACCATTGCCAAAGCCGCGCGCGCCATCAACCACGACGATTTCGCAGGCGCGAGCCAGGCGCAGATGCTGCAGGCCGTCATCCGCGAGGACCAGATTCACCCCGCGCGCGGCCAGCAGACGCGTCCCGGCGGTGCGATCCTTCGCCACTACCGTTGCGCAGCCGGTACGCCGCACGAGGATCAGCGGCTCATCGCCAACCTCGCGCCAGTCGGACTGCGCCTCGACGGCACACGCCGCGCCGTCGCCACGGCGCCCGTAGCCGCGCGACACGAGACCGACGCTGAAGCCGCGTGCCGTGAGCTGCTGTGCGAGCCAGATCGTGAGCGGCGTTTTGCCGGTGCCGCCG
>PLEC01000059.1 GCA_003136935.1 Gammaproteobacteria bacterium | reverse complement strand
GTGATCTCACCGGTCATGGCGACATCCGAGCGTACCGGGATCTTCGTAAGCGTCGAGACCAGCGCCGTGCACATGCCAATGCCAGCACTCGGGCCGTCCTTCGGGGTCGCCCCTTCCGGGATGTGCAGGTGGATGTCGTGCTTCTGATAGAACTCGGGGTCGAGCCCCAGCATCTGCGCGCGGCTGCGCACCACCGTCATCGCAGCCTGGATCGACTCCTGCATCACCTCACCGAGTTGCCCGGTGTGCTGTAGCTTGCCCTTGCCGGGCACGACCGCCGCTTCGATGGTCAGCAGCTCACCGCCAACTTCCGTCCACGCAAGTCCGGTGACCTGGCCGACGCGGTTCATGTCTTCCGCCTTGCCGTAGCGGAAACGGCGCACGCCCAGGTACTTGTCGAGGTTGCGCGGCGTGACTGCGACGGATTTCGTCTGCTTCTTGTGCAGCAGCATCTGCTTCACAGCCTTGCGGCAGATCTTGGCGATCTCGCGCTCGAGGTTACGCACGCCCGCTTCGCGCGTGTAGTAGCGCACGATATCCATCAGCGAGCCGTCGGAGAGCTTGAGCTCATCGGGCTTGAGCCCGTTGTTCTTCATCTGTTTCGGCACGAGATATCGCCGCCCGATATTCATCTTCTCGTCTTCGGTGTAGCCGGGCAGACGGATGACTTCCATACGATCGAGGAGCGCCGGCGGGATGTTGAGCGTGTTCGCCGTGCACACGAACATCACCTCCGAAAGATCCAGGTCGACCTCGAGGTAATGGTCGTTGAAGGTCGAGTTCTGCTCCGGGTCCAGTACCTCCAGCAGCGCCGAGGACGGATCGCCACGGAAGTCCATGGACATCTTGTCGACCTCATCGAGAAGGAACAGGGGGTTGTGCACTCCCGCCTTCGACATGTTCTGCACGATCTTCCCGGGCATCGAGCCGATGTAGGTGCGCCGATGGCCGCGGATCTCCGCCTCATCACGCACGCCCCCTAGGGACATGCGCACAAACTTGCGGTTGGTGGAACGCGCAATGCTCTGGCCGAGGGAGGTCTTGCCTACCCCGGGCGGTCCCACCAGGCACAGGATCGGACCGCGCAGCTTGTCGACGCGCTGTTGCACGGCCAGGTATTCGACAATGCGTTCCTTCACCTTGTCGAGGCCATAGTGGTCCTCGTCCAGTACCTTCTGCGCGCGGGCGATGTCCTTGAGGACCTTGGTGCGCTTCTTCCACGGCACCTTGATCAGCCAGTCGATGTAGTTGCGTACCACCGTGGCCTCGGCGGACATGGGTGACATCATCTTCAGCTTGTTCAGCTCGCCCGCGGCCTTGTCGCGCGCCTCCTTGGGCATGCCGGCCTTGGCGATTTTCTGCTCCAGCTCGGTGATCTCGTTGCCGCCCTCGTCCATCTCGCCGAGTTCCTTCTGAATGGCTTTCATCTGCTCATTCAGGTAGTACTCGCGCTGGCTCTTCTCCATCTGCGCCTTGACGCGCCCGCGGATGCGCTTCTCGATCTGCAGCACGTCCATCTCGCTCTCGATCGCGACCAGGATGTGTTCCAGACGCTTCCTGACGTCGAGGATCTCCAGCACCTTCTGCTTCTCGGCGAGCTTGAGCGACATGTGGGCCGCCACGGTGTCGGCAAGGCGCCCGGCCTGCTCGATGCCGGCGAGCGCCGTCAGCACTTCCGGCGGCACCTTCTTGTTGAGCTTCACGTACTGCTCGAACTGCGAAATTACGGAGCGGGAGAGAACGTCCATCTCCTTCTCGTCGTAGCTCTCCGCATCCGGCAGGAGTGTCGCGTCCGAGGAGTAGTAATCACCGGCGTGTAGTTTCTCGATGCGCGCCCGGTCGACGCCCTCGACCAGCACCTTCACCGTGCCATCGGGAAGCTTCAGGAGCTGCAGGATGGTCGCAACGGTGGCGATGCGGTACAGGTCATCCGCCTTCGGGTCATCGACGTCGGCTTGTTTCTGCGCCACCAGCATGATGCGTTTGTCGGCGCGCATGGCCACATCCAGCGCCTGGATGGACTTTTCGCGCCCGACGAACAATGGGATCACCATGTGCGGATAAACGACCACGTCCCGCAGCGGCAGAACCGGTACGTTTTGCAGCACGGCAGGAAGAGGCACAGTCGGAGAGGTCGGTTCGGACACGCTCAAGCCCTCGATGACCCATGGGGAAACGGCCCGCATCTGTCAGGAGCGTGGCCGACGGCGTATGTGACGCTAGTGTAGCGGGATTTGAGGCCGTGCCGTGCGCGTTTCAAGGGCGACGCACTGCGAAGGAACGCGCGTGGCGCGTACCGGTGGCCAAGTCAGTGGTGATTGGAGCCGGAAACGCGCCGCGGTTCATCCACGCTCGCGAGCCGGGTGTCGTCGGAGCCGTACACGATGTAAGGCTTGGTCTGCCCGTCAATCACGGTCTCGTCGATGACGATCTTCGAGACATTGCGCATTGAAGGCAGCTCGTACATGGTGTCGAGCAGCACCGTCTCAAGGATGGTGCGCAGACCCCGGGCGCCGGTCTTGCGCTGCATGGCGCGGTGCGCAACCGAGCGCAGGGCTTCGTCGCGGAACTCAAGCTCAGCGCCTTCCATCTCGAAAAGGCGCCGGTACTGCTTGGTGAGTGCGTTCTTCGGCTCCGTGAGGATGGAGACCAGGGCACCTTCATCGAGCTCATCGAGCGTCGCCACCACCGGCAGGCGGCCGACGAACTCCGGGATGAGGCCGTACTTGATCAGATCCTCCGGCTCGACGTCGTGGAACAGGTCGCTGCCGTGCGGACGGGTATTGATGTCACGCACTTCGGAGGTGAAGCCGATGCCACCCTTCTGGGTGCGGTTGAGGATGATTTTCTCCAGCCCCGAGAAGGCTCCGCCGCAGATGAAAAGGATGTTGCTGGTGTCGACCTGCAGGAATTCCTGCTGCGGGTGCTTGCGACCGCCCTGCGGCGGCACCGAAGCGATCGTGCCCTCGATGAGCTTCAGCAACGCCTGCTGCACGCCCTCGCCTGACACGTCGCGGGTAATGGACGGGTTATCGGACTTGCGCGAGATCTTGTCGATCTCATCGATGTAGACAATACCGGTCTGCGCCTTCTCGACGTCGTAATCGCACTTCTGCAGGAGCTTCTGGATGATGTTCTCGACGTCCTCGCCAACGTAGCCCGCCTCGGTGAGAGTGGTCGCGTCGGCAATCGTGAACGGCACGTTGAGCAGGCGCGCCAGAGTCTCGGCGAGCAGCGTTTTGCCACAGCCGGTCGGGCCGATGAGCAGAATATTGCTCTTGGCGATCTCGACTTCTTCCTTGGCACGCGCACTGGCTGTGCGGGTCTGCAGGCGCTTGTAGTGGTTGTAGACGGCCACCGCGAGTACCTTCTTGGCGCGCTCCTGGCCGATGACGTACTCGTCCAGGACCTTCTTGATCTCGTGCGGTTTGGGGAGCTTGTCGCGCGCGCGTTCGGCGCGATCCTCGAGCTCCTCGCGGATGATGTCGTTGCAGAGTTCGACGCACTCGTCGCACACGAACACCGAGGGTCCGGCGATCAGCTTGCGAACTTCGTGCTGACTCTTCCCGCAAAAGGAACAGTACAGGAGCTTGCCGTCGTCGTGACGGTTGCGGGAGTCTTCACTCATCGAGGTGCCTCATAAGCTCCTAGTCGCACGATACTTCTTATATAGCACGCTCTCCCGCCTCGAAGCAAAGCGCGGGTGCGCGGCTAACTCATTGTCCGGGCGAGCTTTGTATGACGCGCGTCACTACTTTGACATTTGTCGGACCAAGCTGCCGCCAATAGGACAAGTCACGCCGGCTTTTTTGCCGTCTGGGCTGCCTGGGCTGCCTGCGCTGCCGCCGCGAGCGCGCCGCGTTTCTCCAGCTGCTGGTCGATGAGGCCGTAGCGCTGCGCCTCGGTCCAGTCCATGAAATGGTCGCGGTCGGTGTCCTGCTTGATGCGCTCGACGCTCTGGCCGGTGTGCTTGGCGAGGATTTTGTTCAATCGATCGCGCGTCTCGAGTATTTCCTTCGCGTGGATCTCCATGTCAGCCGCCTGACCCTGGAAGCCGCCCAAGGGCTGGTGGATCATCACGCGCGCGTGCGGCAGGCAGTAGCGCTTGCCATGGGCGCCAGCGGCGAGCAGCACCGCCCCCATGCTGGCCGCCTGGCCGATGCAGATGGTGCTGACGTCGGGTTTGATGAACTGCATGGTGTCGTAGATCGCAAGCCCCGAGCTCACCACACCCCCCGGGGAGTTGATGTAGAGCGCGATGTCCTTGTCCGGATTCTCGGACTCGAGGAACAGCATCTGCGCGACCACGATGTTCGCCATGTAGTCGTCCACGGGCCCGACGATGAACACCACGCGTTCCTTGAGAAGGCGCGAGTAGATGTCGTAGGCACGCTCGCCGCGCGCGGTCTGCTCGACGACGATGGGGACCAGATTCAAACCACGTTCGTTCATGTGCCGCTCGCCTGTTCGTGCTCGTGAGTGTGTGTATGCATGTGGTCGTGACCGTGCTCATGCGCGTCGCGCCCAAAACCGGTGACCTCGGAGAAACTCATCGGCCGCTCGGTGATATGGGCCCGCTCCACCACCCATTCAACCACCTGGTCCTCAAGGGCTGCGGATTCGAGCTGGCGCATGGCGTCCGGGCTTTGCTGGTAGGCGCGCCGCGCCTCCTCGGGATCAGGGTAGCTCGCCACCAGCTCGTCCAGCCGCGTGCGCACACGCGCCGGGTCGAGCTTCAGTCCCTCGCCCTGCACCACCTGGCCCATGAGGAGTCCGAGCGCCACGCGCCGGCGCGCCGCTTCTTCAAACGGTTCACGCGGCGGCAGCTGGCTCGCCTCGCGCACGCCCATGCGGCGCGCGGCCTGCAGCTGCAGCTCCTGCGTCTGTTCATCCACCATGGTGCGCGGCAGCTGCAGGGGATTGGCCTTGTACAGCCCGTCGAGGACCTGCTCGCGTACGCGGTGACGAATCAGATCGGCCAGTTCCCGCTCCATGCTCTTGCGCACCTCGGCGCGCATCTGCGCGAGATCGCCGTCATCGACACCATAGGCCTTGCAGAATTCCTCGTCGACCGGCGGAAGGGATTGCTCCTCCACCCTCTTTATGGACAGCAGGAGCTCGGCCGACTTGCCGGCGAGTGTCTTGTTGGGATGGGCGGCAGGAAATGCCGCGGTCACTGTGCGCTGCTCGCCAGCGGTCGCGCCGTTCAGGGGCGCCTCGAGTTCCGGCATCGTCTGCCCGCTGCCGAGGATGACGTTGATGTCGCTGGCATCGCTGCCCTCGAAGGACTTGCCGTTGATGCGCGCCTGGTAGTCCACGACCACCCGGTCGGAGTCGCGGGCCGCGCGTTCGACGACGGTGAAAACCGGACGCTGGCGGCGCATGTTCTCGATCATCGCGTCGATGTCCGCCTCGGTGACCGCCGCCGTGGGCCGCTCAATCTTCAGACCGTCCGGCGAGCTGACCTTCACCTCGGGCAGCACCTCGACGAGGGCCGCGTAGCGCAGGTCCGCGCCGGGATCCATCGACAGGGGCTCGATGCGCGGGCCACCGGCGGCCTTCAGCTTTTCCTGAGTCAGGGCCTGAGTGTAGGAGCTGCGCATGAGATCGCTCACGACTTCGGCGCGCACCTGCTCGCCGAACTGCCTGGTGATGACCGCGAGTGGCGCCTTGCCGGGCCTAAAGCCCTTCAGGCGCGCGGTGCGCGATAAGCGCCCGAGGCGCTGCTTAACCTCCTCGCTCACCTCGGTCGCCGGCACGGTCACTTCCAGGCGCCGCCCGAGTCCACCGGTGTCTGAAACAGATACGTGCATCGTCGATCCTCAAGAGCCTCACCGGAGCGGCATTCGCCACGCCCGACTACCTAACCCATCGTTGGTGCAGCGCAACTGGTGCGAAAGGAGAGACTCGAACTCTCACGGGTTTCCCCACTGGATCCTAAATCCAGCGCGTCTACCAGTTCCGCCACTTTCGCCCGTGCCGTGCGCACCAGACGAGCGGTATGCGCCACCCTGTCGGCCGTGCGTCGGAAGCGCCGATCATTATAGCCGATAGCGTGCTACGCCCCTCGGCCGGGGCCAAAACGGGCCGTAGAGCGGCAGGCAGTTTGCGCGGAAGTGGTGGGCCGTGAAGGACTTGAACCTTCGACCAAGAGATTAAGAGTCTCCTGCTCTACCAACTGAGCTAACGGCCCTTGTTCATTTGGCTGAAATCGCCTGCGGCGATTTCAGCAGACATCACTGCGTCGGTTGCAGGCAAAAGGCGTGGCTTTTGCCTGCTGCGCCCGAAGGCGCATCCGGAAATCTGGGGTGGACGATGGGGCTCGAACCCACGACAACCGGNNCCGGGGCTCTACCAGCTGAGCTACGTCCACCATCGTCATTCCCCTCATCATGCGGCTGGCGTGCCCGGCAGGACTCGAACCTGCGACCCTCGGCTTAGAAGGCCGATGCTCTATCCGCCTGAGCTACGGGCACGACTCCAAAGCGCCCCTAGCCGCCCCGCCGCACGGGGGGCGCGAATCATACGTAAGTGCCTTAAGCAGCGTCAATTTCTTACGTCACGGGGCGCCCACCATAGCGCAGCGCGGCAAACCGGGCACGCCCGCGTGCCCGGATACTGCGGCTGCGCCGCCCTGCTTTGCTACACTGCTTCAAAGCGGTCGTTCCCCTGTCAGCCGCCCCCCTGCCAAGTGATGAAAATCGCGGAAATCACCCGTCAGTCTGCAGCAGACGCGCCGGCCGAGCCGACTGTCCCCGTGAAAGCGGCGGCCGCCACGGCCCTGGTTCCAGAGCGGCGCATAGACACCGCAACGAGCGCGCACGATCTCGCGCTCGCCGAACTGCGGCGGCTGCTGAACGCCTGGCGCCGGCACGAACCGCTGGCGCGCATGGGACAGGACCCCGAAGAGCTGCATCAGCTGCGTGTGACCGTGCGCCGCATCGATGCAACGCTCGCGCTCTTCAAGCATCAGCTGCCCGCGTCGGTCGTGGGCACACGCAAGACCGCGAAGGGCGTGCTGCGCGCGCTCGGCGCCGCCCGCGACCTGGATGTGCAGCTGGGAGAACTCGCGCGCTACTGCACGGATCTCTCGGAAGCGGAATGCGCAGCCGCTGAGCCCCTCAGGCAGCGGCTTGAGGCAGAGGCCGCGCGCGCCCATGCGCGCGTGGTGCGATTGCTCGACGCGGCTCCCACACGCCGCTGGCTTGAAGACTTATCGCTCGCGAGCGATGCGGGCCCGGGTGGAAGTGCGCCCGGAACCCGCAGCGCGTTCCAGGTCATGCCGCAGCGGGTGCGGCAACGCTTCCGCAAGCTGCGCAAGACGGTCCGCAAGCTCCCGGCGAACGCCTCCATGGACGAATTCCACGATGTGCGCCGCCGTGCGAAGCAATTGCGTTACGCGATCGAATCGGGCGGCCGCATGTTCGGCAAGCCCGCGGATGAGCTCCTCAAGGCATTGCGCCGCATGCAGGAGAGGTTGGGCGCACACCAGGACGCCTACATGGCGAAGCGCCGTCTTGCAACGCTCGCCGAGGATTCCGCCAACGGCCTCCCGCCTGCAACCTTGTTCCTCATGGGTCGCCTCGCGGAGCGTCAGTCCGAAGTGATCTCGCAGGCAAGCAGGACGCTCAGCCGCTCGTGGCGCCGGGTGCGCGGCAAGCGGTGGAAAGCCATGCGCAGCCGGCTTGGCGAGTTGAGTAATCGCGCGCCTGCCCCGCGGCGCGTTACCACTACGGCTGCGCGCGCCGCGGTCACGGTCGTCGCGGCCGCTTCGCCACCGCAGGCGCAGGCGGCGCTGCCCGCCATCGCGGTCGCACCACCCGCTGATGCTGTTGCCACACCGATCGGCGCACCCGAACGCGTGAGCGAGCCGGAGCGGCGATCGCTCAAGCACTGAAGGCGCGAGCGCGCGCCCGCATGGAGCTCATCATCGTTCGCCATGCGATTGCCTGCGAACGCGATGCGCACCGCTGGGCCGACGATGATGATCGTCCGCTGTCCGCGCGCGGCATGGCGCGGGCCCGCAAGGCGGCCCTGGGACTGAAGGGGATCACGCAACGCCCGACGCGGGTTCTGACGAGTCCGCTGCTGCGCGCACGCCANNGCGGCCGGGACGAGCGCCTCGCCGTAGTGGGACACGAGCCTGGCCTCGGACACCTTGCAACCGTGTGCCTGCCGGGCAGTGCCACGACGGTAGCACTGTCATTCAGGAAGATGGGGGCCGCGCTGCTTGAGTTTCACGGCGTGCCGCGAGCCGGGCGCGGCGAACTCGTGTGGTTTTTGCCGCCGCGCGTGTTGCGCGCCGCGCGTTGACTCAGTGCGCCGCTGATGGCGCGCCACCGCCGGCGCCGCCGCGTATCGGGTGCGCAAGCCAGACGAGGAAGATCAGCCCGAGGAAGATCACCCCCGAGACGTAGAAGATATCGTTCGCGGATAACATGAAGGCCTGGTTGTCGACCAGTCGATTGATCAGCTCGTAGCTCTGGCTGGTCCCCATGCCGCTGGCGTGCAGCTGCGCCAGGGTCTGCGCCGCCACCGGGTCATTCGGCGTCAGGCGCTCGACGAGCTGCGCGTGATGCAGCGTCGCGCGCCGGTCCCACAGCGTGGTGGTGATCGAGGTGCCGAAGGAGCCGGCGCTGATGCGTGCAAAATTCGACAGCCCGGAGGCGGCCGGAATGCGCTCCGGAGGCAGGCCGTTCAGGGTAAGCGCCATGAGCGGGATGAAGAACGCGGCCATGCCGGCGCCCTGGATGATCGTGGGGATAAGCAGCGTGCCGATGGTGGCATTGGTGTTGAAATTCGCACGCATGAACAGCACCAGCGAGAACACTGCGAACGAGATGGTCACGAGAATGCGCGGATCGACGCGGTCCGAGAAGCGTCCCACGAAGGGGGTGAACACCATCGCCAGGATGCCTACCGGCGCGAGAATCAGACCGGCAAGCGTCGCCGTGTAGCCCATGTACTGCTGCAACCACAGCGGCAGCAGCACCACATTGCCGAAATACAATCCGTAGGCGGACAGCAGCGCCACCGTGGCGACCCAGAAGTTGCGGCGGCGGAAAAGCGTGAGGTCGACGATCGGGTGCTCTTCGGTGAGCTCCCAGATCAGGAAGATCACGAACGCGACCACCGTCACACAGGCGAGCGCGACAATGGTGGAGGAGTTGAACCAGTCCAGATCCTTGCCCTTGTCCAGCATGACCTGCATCGAACCCACCCAGATGACCAGCAGTCCCAGACCCACGGTGTCCACCGGCACTCTGGCAGTCGCGGTCTCGCGCTTGTGGTAGATACCCCAGGTCACGAGCGCTGCGACAATGCCGACGGGCACGTTGATGTAGAAGATCCACGGCCAGGAAATATTGTCGGTAATCCACCCGCCCAGCAGCGGCCCCACCACCGGCGCCACCAGCGTGGTCATCGCCCACATGGCAAGCGCTGTGCCGGCACGGGTCCTCGGGTAGCTGGACAGCAGCAGCGACTGCGACAACGGAATCATCGGGCCGGCGACCGCGCCCTGCAGCACCCGGAACAGGATCAGGAGCGAGAGATTGGGTGCGAGCGCGCACAGGAACGAGGCGATGACGAACAGCACCACGGAGGCGAGGAAGAGTCGCACCTGTCCGAAGCGGCGCGTGAGCCAGCCGGTCAGCGGCAGCGAGATTGCGTTGGCGACACCAAACGAGGTGATGACCCAGGTGCCCTGGTCGGGCGACACACCCAGGTCGCCGGCGATGGCCGGAATCGACACGTTGGCGATCGAGGTGTCGAGCACGTTCATGAATGTCGCCAGAGACAGGGCAATCGTGCCGAGCACGAGCTGCGAGCCCAGCAGCGGCGGCGGCCCGGCCGGGGCTCCCTGAGCCCCGCCGGTCACCGGTCTGTCAGCGTTCTTGTCAGCCATGAACTTAGAATCTGCGTCGCAGGTGCCGTCGCTTCAGTGCAGGTGGCGCGCGGCGCCGGGGATGTGCGCCACAGCGGGCAAATGCGCGTTGGCGAGCAGGTTATCCGCGGCCGCTGGCGCTTTAAGCAACGCGGGTGCCGAACCTGACAGGTTAGCGGCGATGATGGCGTGCACGCGTGCATCCGCCCGTGCATCACCGGAACCAAACACATCGGTGGACCAGGCCGCGGCATTGCTGGCCACCTGCGGCATGCGTCCGCCGCCGCCGTTGCGGACATCCACCTCGGCTTTCATGGAGAGACCAATCTGCAGCGGGTGCGCCGCGATTTCCCGTGGATCGAGCGCAATGCGCACCGGCACGCGCTGCACGATCTTGATCCAGTTGCCGGTCGCGTTCTGCGCCGGCAGCAGCGAAAACGCCGCTCCCGTGCCGGCGCCAAAGCCGGCGATCGAGCCGTGAAACACGACGTGCGTGCCGTACAGATCAGAGGTGAGCGTCACCGGCTGTCCGACCCGCATGCGCTCCAGCTGTGGCTCCTTGAAGTTCGCGTCCACCCATACCTGATCGAGCGGCACCACCGCCATGAGCGGGGTGCCCGGGCTCACGCGCTGCCCGAGCTGCACGTTGCGGCGCGCTACGAAACCGGACACCGGCGCCGGCAATTCCGTGCGTGCGAACGTGAGATAGGCGCTGCGCACCGCCGCGGCTGCATCACGCACCTGTGGGTGGTTCTCAAGCGTCGTACCGTCCACGCGTGCGCGGTTGGCCGCGAGCTGCTGCCGTGCCGCCAGCTGGCCCGCCTGGGCGGCCCTTACGGCATCGGTGGCGTGCTGGAGTTCCTCGCCCGACACGGCCCCTGAGGCTCCCAGCTGCCGGCGCCGCGCGAGGTCACTCTGCGCGGCGGCGAGATCGGTATCGCGCACCTGCACGTCCGCCTGCAGCTGCGCGCTGGTAGCAAAGAGGTTGCGGACATCGCGTACCGTGCGCGCGAGCTGCGCCTCGGCCTGGTCGAGCGCCACCTTCGCGTCCGCCTGATCCAGCCGCACCAGAGCCTGGCCGGCTTTGACGAACTGGGTGTCATCGGCACCGATCGCTACCACGGTCCCGGAGATCTGCGGGGTGATCTGCACCACGTTGCCGCCGACGTAGGCGTCATCGGTGCTCTGGTGGTAGCGCAGCACCTGCGCCCAGTACACACCATAGATAAGGCCGATAACGGCGAAGACGCCGCCGGCGAGGCTCAGCCAGCGCCAGCGTTTACTGACGGTGGATGTTGGTTTGGTGTTCGTACTCATGACAATCCTTAAAAGCAAATCCTGTTAAATTCCGGCGCTTTCAGTTCTGCGCGTTCTCGAGCATGCGGCCGAGAAAGCCCTCGAGCTCGCGCGCTTCCGTCCTGGTAAAGCCGCGCAGAAAGCGATTCAGCACGCTCATTGAAATCTCGCGCATCCGTGGAAAAGCCGCCCTGCCCTCGTCCGTCAGCTCCAGGTACGTCAGACGCCGGTCATGCGTGCAGCGGGCGCGGCTGATCAGGTTCTTGGCTTCCAGCCGGTCCAGCATGCGTGTCATGGCGCCCGCGTCGTACGAAATGCCCTTGCACAGGTCAGATGCGGACATCCGCTCCTCACCCGCGGCGAGTGTCGCGATGACGATAAATTGCGCGGCGCTCAGTTCCAGTGGCGCGAGACGCTTATCGGCCGCCAGCTCCCGATCGAGCGCGGCCAGCAGTTCGGTGCGCACCCGGTTCAGCAGCGATCCCACGCCCTTGCGTGGCAGGTAGCTGCTGCTGTCGTAAATCTCGCTCATATCGGCCCTTCCAGAAATCTCCCCTCCGGGGGAGCGGCGCGCCCTCAGGCGGAGCATGCCGCGCATAGTACTTGCCTAGGCTGATGTTGTCAATGAGTTAACTGCCACGGCAGGGTGGGCGCGGGAAGGAAACGCCCCTGCAGCCGCGAAACTGTCATATGTGCAGTGCACAATCGCGCGGTGTCAGCACGCTCGATGCGCTCGAGTCGGCGCGTCACGAGTATGGCGCGCTGCGTACGTCCCTGACGTTCGACGTACGGGCGCTGCGCAAGGCCGCGCGGCGCGTGCACGACCTGGAACAACTACGAGCCATTCTCGCCCGCGAGCTCATCGTCCCACAGCTGTAAAGAAGTCGCTCGCGGGGCCGATCATTGCCATTTGCCGGCCGCTGATTTTCCATTGCGCCTATGAAACGCACGCGCGCGCCTCACATCTGTCCGGCACTTGCATTGCTGCTGGCGTGGTTCGCCACCCCAGGATTGACGTGCGCGCAGGAACCTGCCGCTGCATGCCCGCGCCCCGCCCCGGGCAGCGTGGTGCCCGAGCCCCCCGACCTGCGCAGCCACGACGGTGTGCTGAGGGTTGATCTGACGATTCGCAACGTTCCGGGACCCAGGGGGGCGAAACGCTACTGCTACCTGCTGCCGGACGGAACGCAGTCCCCGACGCTGCGCCTGCATCCCGGAGACCTCCTGATCCTCAGGTTGAAAAACGCGCTGACCGATGACACGCCGCCGGCGTCCGCCGCACCTGCACCGTCCGTGCACGCCGCGCACATCCACGCCGCAGCTGCGGCGGCAGGCGACCCCTGCACCCGCGGCGCCATGACGCCCACCGCCACGAACCTGCACTTCCATGGACTGACGGTGCCGCCGGTGTGTCACCAGGACGAAGTGGTGAGGACCTCCATTGAGGCGCGGGATCCGCCCTTTGAATACCGCTTCCGTATCCCGCAGGACGAGCCGCCCGGGCTTTACTGGTACCACCCGCACATTCACGGCTTCAGCTCCGTGCAGGTGCAGGGGGGTGCCTCCGGTGCGCTCATCGTTGAGGGCCTGGAGCGTGCGAATCACGCGGTGGCCGGCCTCCCGGAGCGCGTGCTGGTAATCCGTGACCAGGACCTCGTCAACCCCGATGCGCCGCCGTCAAAGTCCGAGCCGGTGGTGCCGAAGATGCTCATCGATCGCGACGGGGACTCCGCCAACAACGGTACCGGCTTCGGCCGCCCGGCCAAGGACCTCTCGGTCAACTTCGTGCCGGTGCCCTTTCCGGACTATCCGCCTGCCGCGCTTCCCATGAAGCCGGGTGAGCGCCAGCTGTGGCGAGTGCTGAACGCCTCCGCGGTCACGTACCTGAATCTCGCCGTGGTGTTCCGGCGCGTCCCACAGCAGCTCGGTATTGTCGGCATCGACGGCGTGCCGCTCCATGCCGCCGCCAATGACGCCTCCGCAATCGTGTGGCAGGACCACATTGGCGTGCCGCCGGGCGCGCGCGTGGAATTCATCGTCACGGGGCCACCGCTCGGCGTGCCCGCCCTCCTGGTAACGCGCACTGTAGACACCGGGCAGGGGGGCGAAAATGACCCCAACCGCGCGCTGGCGACGATCGCGGCCGCTGCCGGGGCGCCCGAGCCGGTGTCGAAGCTTCCGACCGCCACGCCCCCATTGCCCGTCCCGACGCGCCCCTGGCTCGGTGATGTCGCGCCGGTGCGGGTCCGGAAGCTGTATTTCTCGGAGAAGCTCTCCGATCCCAAGAACCCCAACAGCGCGACCACTTTTTACATAACGGTGGACGGAAAAGAGCCCGCTCCTTTCGATCCATCTTCCGGAGTGCCCGACATCGTCGTGCAGCAAGGCGACGTGGAGGACTGGATCATCGAAAACCGCTCTACCGAGCTGCACGCGTTCCACATCCACCAGCTGCACTTCCTGCTGCTGGACTGGTCCGGCATACCCGTCAGCGAGCCGTTCCTGCGTGACACTGTCAACGTGCCCTACTTCAACGGCCGGATGCTGGAGTATCCGAGCGTGCGACTGCGCATGGACTTTCGCGACCCCGACACCATTGGCACCTTCGTGTATCACTGCCACCTGCTCGAGCATGAAGACGGCGGGATGATGGGCCTGGTGCGCGTCGTACCCGCGTCACACGAGGGTCACGCCGATGCAACACAGGGCCGGTAGAACGGAGGCGGCCCGATGCCGGGCAACTTAACAGGGAGAATTGCATGAAACTCGCGCGACTTGCGTCCTACGCGCTGGACGGCCTGCGCTTCGGGCTCGGCTCAGTTGCTCTCGTGCAGCTGTCGGTCGGTGCCGCGATAGCCAACGCGGCCGCCACGCCGGCCGACGAACATACCCGCTCACCCATCAAGCACGTGATCGTGATCATCGGTGAAAACCGCAGCTTTGATCACGTGTTCGCCACCTACGTACCGCGCCGCGGAGAGTCGGTGTGGAACCTGCTGTCGGAAGGCATCGTTAGCGCCGACGGCATCCCGGGCCCTAACTTCGCCAAGGCGCAGCAGAAAGCCGCGTCCGATCCGACGGCCGACGCGTTCCTCCTCAGCCCGGCGAAATCTTCCTTCCCCGGCAACGTATTGCCGGCGCCATTGGTGGGTGGACCGAAGACCTCGTATATGCCCAATGACAGCCTGACGATCGCCGAGCAGTCCGAGAACGGTCTGCCACCCGAGTATTACCCGTCGCTGACCACGGGCGGTTCGGGGCTCACCTCCAAGACCCCCGACACGCGTATCACCGACGTCAACACCCTGCCGCCCGGTCCGTTCCAGTTGACCAACGCCAACTCGTTCTTCTACACCTCCTACGCCGCAAGCCCCGTGCACCGCTTCTACCAGATGTGGCAGCAGCTGGACTGCAGCCTCGCGCATGTCACGGACAAGAGACCTTCCGGATGCGACTCGTCGCTGTTCTCGTGGGTCGAGGTGACGGTCGGTGCCGGTGCCAACGGCATTCCCCAGCCGGCCAACTTCAGCACCAATTACGCACCCGGCATGGTGACCACCGGTGAGGGCTCGACCTCGCTCGGCTTCTACAACGTGCAGCAGGGCGATGCGCCCTACTTCAAGAGCCTCGCGGATCACTACGCGATGAGCGACAACTTCCACCAGTCGGTTAACGGCGGCACGGGCGCCAACCACATCATGCTCGGCCACGGCGATATGATCTGGTTCAGCGACGGCGCGGGTCATGCGCACAAGCCGCCGCATAACACGGAAGTGGCGATGGGCAGCGCCAACCAGGGGATCGTCGATGAAGTCGAGAACCCCAACGCCGCGGCCGGCACCAACAACTGGTACAGCCAGGACGGTTACGGCGGCGGCTCGTACGGCTCCGCGTCCTACGGCGGCGGCTCGTACACGGACTGCTCGGATGAGAGTCAGCCTGGCGTCGCGCCGATCGTGAAGTATCTGCACTCACTGCCGCGTCCCATCGATCCGCACTGCGAACCCGGCCACTACTACCTGCTGAACAACTACAACCCGGGCTACTTCGGCAACGGCAATAACGCCTTCACGGACAACAACGCCAATAACACCGTGTTCACGATTCCACCGTCGTCAACCCGCAGCATCGGCGACAGCCTGCTGGCCGCAAAAATCTCCTGGAAGTACTACGGCGATCAGTGGAACAACTACGTGCCCGACCCCTACCAGCTCAACTACGGGGCCATCGGCGCGCAGACCGACGAGTACTGCAACATCTGCAACCCGTTCCAGTACGACACGTCAATCATGGCCAATGCCGCCGTGCGCACCGCGCACATCCAGGACACGGCGAATCTCTACGCCGACATTGCCAACGGCACCCTGCCGGCGGTCTCCTTCGTCAAGCCCAGCGGCCTGGTCGACGGACACCCGTCATCCTCGAAGCTGGACCTGTTCGAGGGCTTCAGCAAAAAGATCGTCGATGCGGTCAGAGCCAACCCGCGCCTGTGGGAAGACACCGCAATCTTCATCACCTTCGATGAGGGTGGCGGCTACTACGACTCTGGCTACGTGCAGCCGGTGGATTTCTTNNGCGGATCACGTCTCGATCCTGAAGTTCATCGAGCGCAACTGGGGCCTGGAGCCGGTGACGCGTCGCAGCCGCGACAACTTCCCCAACCCGCGCACCAAGGACGGCAATCCGTACGTTCCGGTCAACTCGCCGGCGATCGCTGACCTGTTCGATCTGTTCGACTTTGATGGTGACAGTCACTAGGATCGCCAAAGGTCCCGCGCTTTACAGCGCGAAACTCAAAGGGGCGGTCATCTGGCCGCCCCTTTTTTGTTGGCCAGCGTGGCTTTTGCCCGCGAAACGGTAGAATCACCCCCCTTCTCGCGGCGGGGTGTAGCTCAGCCTGGTAGAGCGCTACGTTTGGGACGTAGATGTCGCAGGTTCAAATCCTGTCACCCCGACCAATGATTTTATTTGAGTTTTTCTCCGTCCCCTGTTGCCGGGGTGTCAGCTTCGGTGAGCGCTGGGTGTCAATCGGGGTGTCAGGATAGGCGAGAGACTAACCTTGTACCGCGGCGGGAAAAACGGGACGGCCCGCCTCTATTGACGGCACAACGGTCAAACAGGACTGACCCGAGTTCACCTGCCCGAATTGTGGGCATGCTGGCCTTCATGTTTGCTCCTTGAGTACGTGGCTGGAACGGCTGGCGAGTGTTCGCCGTCGCATCAGCATATAGACCACCGGCACCACGATCATCGACAGGATCGGCGCTGTAATCATGCCGCCGACCATCGGGGAAGCGATGCGCCGCATGATCTCCGAGCCCGTGCCGCTGCCCCACATGATGGGAAGTAGACCCGCGATGATCACCGCGACTGTCATAGCAATTGGGCGCACGCGCAGTGCGGCACCCTCGATGATCGCTTGAGTGAGATCCTGTTCATTGTTGAGCCGGCCGTTCGCCGCGCGAGCAGCGACCGCCTGATCAAGATAAATGACCATCACGACACCGATTTCGGCGGCGACGCCGCCGAGGGCAATGAAGCCGACAGCCGAGGCGATCGACATGTTGTAGCCCAGCAGGAACATGAGCCAGAAGCCGCCGACGAGCGCGAACGGCAGCGTCGCCATGATCAACGCGGCCTCGCTGAAGCGCCGAAAGGTCAGATAAAGCAAGACGAAGATAATCACGAGCGTCGCGGGCACGACGAGTTCGAGTTTTGCCGTAGCGCGCGCCAGGAACTCGAACTGGCCCGACCATGAGAGCGTATACCCGGCCGGCAGCCGAACCTGCCGAGCCACCGCCTGTTGCATGTCGCGCACGGCCGAGCTGAGAGCCCGACCGTGGAGGTCGATATACACCCAGCTGGACAGGCGCGCATTCTCGCTCTTGAGCATCGGCGGCCCATCGCTGATCCTGATATCGGCCACATCGCCCAGGCGAATCTGCGCGCCGCGCTCGGTGAGCACCGGCAGATCGCGTAGCTTCTCCACCGAGTCGCGGATTTCTCGCGGGTAGCGCACGCTGATCGGGAAGCGTTCCAAACCCTCGATCGTTTGCCCGACGTTGTCGCCTCCGATCGCCGAGGACACAAAGGCCTGCACGTCGGCAATATTGAGCCCGTAGCGGTCGGCGCGCGCACGGTCGATGTCGACATCGATATAGCGACCGCCGGTGAGGCGCTCGGCGAACGCGGAGGTCACACCCGGCACGTTCTTGACCGCGCGTTCGACCTCCCCGGCGATTCGGTCGATCTCCTGCAAGCTCGTACCGGCCACCTTGACGCCCACGGGAGTTTTTATTCCGGTGGCCAACATGTCGATGCGATTGCGAATCGGTGGCACCCAGACGTTGGTCAGGCCGGGTACTCTCACAATCCGGTCCAACTCCTGAACCAGTTTGTCGGGCGTCATCCCGGACCGCCACTGATTCTGCGGCTTGAACTGGATCGTGGTCTCAAACATCTCGAGCGGCGCCGGATCGGTGGCGGTGTCGGCGCGGCCCGCTTTGCCGAACACGGTCGCCACTTCCGGCACGGTTCTGATGAGCCGGTCGGTTTGCTGCAGGAGTTCTGCGACCTTGCCGGCGGAGATGCCGGGCAGTGCGGAGGGCATGTACAGCAAATCGCCTTCATCCAGCGGCGGCAGGAATTCCCCGCCGATGTGCGTCGCGGGATACGCCGTCGCGAGCAGGATCACGAGCGCCACCGCCAGCACGGTCTTGGGGAAGCCCAGCACGCGGACCAGCAGTGGGTGATACAGCGCAGTGAGGCCGCGGTTGATCGGATTGCTACGCTCGTCCGGAATCCGGCCGCGGATCAGGTACCCCATCAGTACGGGAATGAGCGTCACAGCAAGCCCCGCAGCGGCCGCCATCGCGTAGGACTTGGTGAACGCGAGCGGGGCGAACATCCGGCCCTCCTGGGCTTCGAGGGTAAAGACGGGGACGAACGACATCGTGATGATCAACAAAGAGAAGAACAACGCGGGCCCTACCTGCGCTGCCGCCTCGCCGATCACGCGCCAGTGCTCATCGCCCTTGAGCCGCATGTCAGGATGTGCGTGGTGCCAGGCCTCGATGTGCTTGTGCGCGTTCTCGATCATCACGACCGCGGCATCGACCATCGCGCCAATCGCAATCGCGATGCCACCGAGGGACATGATGTTGGCATTCACACCCTGGTAGCTCATGACGATGAATGCCATCAGCACGCCAATGGGTAAGGAGGCGATCGCCACGAAGGACGAGCGCAGATGAAACAGAAACACGGTGCAGACAAGCGCCACGACGATGAACTCTTCGATCAGCTTGTCGCGCAAGTTCGTGATGGCTCGGTTGATGAGTCCCGAGCGATCGTAGGTGGGCACGATCTCAACGCCCGGCGGCAGGCTCGTTTTAAGCGCCGCCAGCTTTGCCTTCACCGCCTTGATGGTCTCGAGCGCGTTCTTCCCTGAGCGCATGATGATGACCCCGCCCGCCACCTCCCCTTCCCCGTTGAGCTCGGCAACGCCGCGGCGCAACTCAGGGCCGATCTGTACGTGCGCCACATCGCCCAGGCGCACCGCCACCCCGGCATCGTTCGTCGCCAGCGGGATGTTGCGGAAATCGTCCAAGGTCTTCAGGTAGCCGGACGCGCGCACTATGTACTCAGCCTCGGCCATTTCCAGAACCGAGCCGCCGGTCTCCTGATTGGCTTTTTTGACGGCATCGATAACTTTCTGCTGAGTGATGTTGAAGGCACGCAGCCGATCCGGATCGAGCACGATCTGGTACTGGCGCACCATGCCGCCCAGGGACGCGACTTCGGCGACATTCGGCACCGCCTTGAGCTCGTACTTCAAGAACCAGTCCTGCAGGGCACGCAGCTGTGACAGGTCCCGCGTGCCGCTCTTGTCCACGAGCGCGTACTCATAAACCCAGCCCACGCTGGTCGCATCCGGGCCTAGTGAGGGCTTGGCGTCCGCGGGCAGCCGTGACTGCACCTGGTTCAGGTACTCGAGCACCCGCGAGCGCGCCCAGTACAGATCCGTGCCGTCGGCGAACAGGATGTAGACGTACGAATCGCCNNCGGATGATGACCTGCACATCCGAAAGGTCCGGAATGGCGTCCAATGGAATGCGCAACATCGCCCAGACGCCCCAGGCGGTGAGCATCACCGTCGCCAGAAGCACCAGAAGACGATTCTGAATGGACCAGCGGATGAGCCGCGCAATCATTGCCCACCCTCCGAGGTCGGAATCGCAGCGGGGGCTGTTGTCTTGAGCCGCGTGACGGTCGATGTGAGGCTAGCCTCGGAATCGATCAGGAACTGTCCCGAGAGGACGATCGATTGGCCTTCCTTCAGACCCGAGAGGATCGGTGTGCGGCCCTCTTGCTCCACGCCGGTCGACACGTTGACGACATCGAACGAACCCTTCCCGTCGGCGACGATCACGACGCTACGTTGCCCCGTGACGATCACCGCCTCACTCGGCACGACGAGCTGCGGCGCGGCGGCCGGTGCGGTGAAGTCCAGTGCGACCCACATGCCCGGGGAGAGCCGCATGTCCGGATTGTCGAGCGCGACACGCACCGTGAGCGTCCGCGTCTGGGGATCGACCTGCGGCAAGAGGGCGATGACCTTCCCCTTGAATGTCGCGCCGGGCCATGCCGCCGCATGCGCCTCTACTGTCGATCCCTCTGGAACCATTGAAACGCGGGCTTCGGGGATCTGGGCGTTAACCCAAACAGTCGCAAGTCCGTTGATGCGGAACAAACTCGCGCCGGCCATGAACGCGGCGCCGTTGCGCACGCCGAGCTCGGTCACGACGCCGTCAATGGGAGCAACCAGCGTCGTCGTCGCGTTGGTTTCGTGCTTGGTCTCCACAGCGCGGATGCTCGCTGCGGGCACACCGAGCACCACCAGGCGCTGCCGGGCTGCATCTCGAATCCCTTGCGCGCTCTGCGAGTGCGCATCCACCAGCGTGAGGTACTCCTGCTGTGCCTCGAGCCATTGGGGTGCGAGGATGGTGGCGAGGGGCTGCCCGCGGCGCACGTGCTCGAGCGGCGCCTTCACGTTGAGATGAGTCACGTAACCCTCAACGCGCGCTTGGACGAGCTCGACCAATCGATCGTCAAAGACGACGCTGCCGACGGCGTGCAAGCCTGATTTGAGGCTCACTTTCTCAACCTTGCCGAGCCGGATACCGAGGTTCTGGACGACGCTGGAACTCACACGAACACCCGCGCCCTCGCTCCCCTCGTTCGCGTATTTCGGCACCATCTGCATGCCCATGGGGGATGTGCCCGGCTTGTCGAAGTGTTGAGTCGGGATCATCGGGTCGTACCAATAGAGAGGTTTCCCGCTATTCCCCGCGGCCGCGGGCGGGTTTGCCATGGGCATGGAGCTCGTGGGACCTGCCGGCTGACCGGACATCATGGTGCTGTGGGCCCACCAGTAGCCCCCGCCGACGCCCAGAGCGAGTAACGCCACCACACCGACCAGTGTCTTGACCTGGCTATTTCGTTCTGTGGTCATTTCGAGACCTCCGAGTCATGGAGGAAGTACAAAGACGCCCAGGCGTTCGCCACTGAGCCTTCGAGCTGGACGTACTCGAGCTGGGTGTTGATCTCCTGGATCAGGGAGTCGGTGGCAAGACGCAGGTCGCCACGCCCGGCGCCGTAGGATGCAATGGCGGCGCGGGACCGATCGCGTGCCAGTGGAAGGATTTCCGCCTGATAGTTCTGAAGGCGTTCTCGGCCCCGCCGCCACTGTGCCAATTCGGTGCGAATTTCCGCGGTATGCATGCGAACTTCCGCATCCCGCTCAGCCTCCTGCGCCCGCACCAGGGCGAGCTTCTCCGCAATGACAGGGTTCTGTCTGTTCTTGGCGAACAGCGGCAGCGCAATATGGAATTCGAGCGAGACCATGTTGGAGTAATCCGGTCCCCGCTGCGCGTAGTCGAACTCCGCGCTCCAATCGGGGCGCTTCTGCGCGCGCGCAAGATCAACCTCCGTCTGCGCTTCCGCGAGTTTCGCGAGTACCGGAGCCAACGGGGGGTGCTCAGGCACGTTCGTCAGCAGCAGCTCGGGTGAGTGAGTCAGGTCGCGGTCGGTGGGGATGCCCGCAAGAGGCCGCTCCGCGTCCGCGCTGATCCAGCGCGCCAGCTGCGCGCGCCGCGTCTGTCGCTCCTGCTCGAGCGCCAGGATCCGCTCGTCCAGCTCCGCCACCAGAGACTGCGCCGACAGCGCCTCGGCAGCGGATGCTCTGCCGCTTGCGAGCGCCGCACGACCCGCAGAGGCCCGAAGCTGGGCGTCGGGTTTAAGGCTGCGCAGCCGCGCAAGTGATTCCTCGGCCACCGCAGCCGCGATCCACGCCTCCGCTACCGCACGGGAGGTATCGAAGCGCGTCTTGCGCACCTCCCCTTGCGCGACGGCGATCTCTCGCTCGGCGCGCTCACCCTGCAGACGCCGCTTCTCGCCGCTTGGAAAGGTCTGCATCACGCCGATCTTGCGCATGGTCATGAAGTCGCGGGTGAGCGAGTAACGCTCCGTGCTGGTGACCGGCAGGTTGTCCACTCCTGTCACCAGTTCGGGGTCTGGCAGGCGACCTGCGCTTGGCGCGACTGCCATCGCGGCTTCAAGTGTCGCCGCGGATGCGGTGACCTGCGGCGCTTCCTGGAGTGCCTTACCGACCGCGTCGTCGAGCGACAGCGGGCCCTCGTCCGCCGCGGCCACAAGGGGGCACAACAGTACGAGCGTGACCACGCGATTCCACGTGGTTACGGCGAACCAAATGTGTTTGAACGGATTCATCGTTCCCTCGAGCAGAATGTTCTTGATCAAGCGCATAGCCCGCCGCAGCACGCCCACACGCGTGACTGCAAGCCGATGGGAATACGCAAGAGAGGCTCGCGCTAGGCGAGCCGAATCTGCTTAGAAGGGAATCTAAAGACGCAACCGAGCGGTTTGCAGATAAGTCGGAGCTGCAGCGCTGGGCGGTGATCGAGACAGAGAAGGAATGATCGAAGGCGCGGGAACCGGACCTGACCACGTCGCGTACCACGCGATGAGGACGACCGGATCAGGGGAACTCGGAGGCTGGTTGCGCTCATGCGAAGCGCCACGCGAGTCTATTGCGACACTCGCAGACGCCGCGTTACCGGATGAGCAACACAGCGCCGTTATGACATCCGGCAGCTGCACAAAGCCCGCGCCACCGGTGCAAGGCGACGAGGTGCCCGGCTGACCGCAGCAGTCAGCCGATGCGGCCAACGAGCACGCGAGTGCTGGGAAAGCCACACCGAGCAGGCTTATCCAGATCACTACGACGGCCGTTAGTCGACGAAGCATCCGCAACAACTCCAAATTCCCTACCGTTTTGACGGTACAGGGCCAATTAAGTTCTGCGATGTCCCACTATAAGTCAAGCACCCTTGGAGTACCGTGTCGCGGTTCTCGCACGTTTGAGGTGCTGAACGCCCGAGCGAGCCTGACGGTCGAGGGCGCATTGGCGAAACGTCGGCAGACCCGTCATGTGCCCCTGAACGACGAAGCCATGAGTGTTCTCAAACAATGGCGCGAACAGGTAACCGGTGCACAACGTGTCTTTCAAGTGCAGACGGGATTCAAGTCCGCGTGGTCGCCGCTGCTTGGGCGCGCCACGTCGCGCGTTGCTCTCGTCCGCGTGTATCAAGCCTGCACCGCCGATGCCGCATAACTGCACGCCTACCTGGTTGGCGATTCCCTCTCGACTCGCGCTCTCGGTCTGCGCTCCAACAGTCTTTCGGCCAACCACTCCTTCTCCGAGCTGGGCGACGGCATTCGATCAACGAATCTCCGGACGGTCAGGGCGAGCTCCGCGTGGCCCTGATTGACGAGACTGTCGGCAACTTCGCTCCATCTGCGCACGACCTCGCGCCGGGTTTCGAGCATGCGATTCTTGCCCGGCTCGGGTTTGACCCCGCCGCCCGCCAGCTCACGTGCGACAAGTTCCGCCCTTCGTCGGTAATGCGTCGAAGCGCCCCGCAACGCTGCGCGATGGATCCCATCAGTCTTTTGCGGCTTGGTCTCACACCGAACCCACCGCTCCGTCGCATTGGCCGCAACGCCTTGGTCCCGCAGGTGTCGTGCGAATTCCCTCCTCCACTCGCGCAGTGTCGCCCGTCGGATGTTCAGCCGTTTGCCGTCAGCGCCCATTGCTTTCACAAGCAAGTGCACATGGGGGTGTGGCTCGTCAGTATGAAGCACCATCGCATAGCGGTGCTTAAGCCCAAACTCCTCCCGGGCGAAGTTTTTGACGGCGGTCAGCACCTTCTGGGGCGGTGTCCCCGCGGGCATAGAGAACATGAGCTTCTGAACCAGCTTCGGCGGTTTGCGCATTCCACGCGGCTTCAGATCCGCCGTGCGCCGTTCTTCCTCGAGATCCAGATCCCAGTCATCGAGCAGAACCTGTTCGACCCCGCCGCCCTTAAGTCTCTGCCCCTCGTCGGTCTCGATTTCAAGCTCCCCGTCCCGATCCAGGTAGTTCAAATGGCGCCCAACGGCCGCAAGGCTCTGCCCTCCCCGGTTCAGAACCTTCACCATGACCTCCGGGGTTCGGCGGACCGTGCGGGCGATGAGTTCGATCTCCGCCGGGGACAGCCGATCGCGCCGCCCGGGCCCGTGCCGCGCATAGCTTCCGATGTCTAGCAGGCCGCGCTCGCTCCCGACGTTAAGGAGATGTTTCGGCACGACTCCTCCAGCTCAGCTCATTCGCTTTGAGCAGTCCCTTGAAATGGTCCCGCAGGCCCTCCGCGACTTTGAGCATCGCGCTGACTTCGCCCCGACCCGGTAGGGCCGGCCTGCCGCCCTGGTGCATCGCCCGAGCGATCTGATTCAGATTCCGACCCATGGCCGTCAGCTCGAGCACGGACTGCTTGAGGGCCAGATACTCGGCCTTGGGTAGCGGCGCGGCAGCCCGCAGGTGGGAGCGCACCAGCAGCGAGACGTAGGTTGCCGACGCCAGTCCCCGAGCACTCGAGCGCTCCTTGAGCAGTCTCCAGTCCTCCGCAGCCAGGCGCACGTAGAGGCGCGAACCGCGGTTCACTTTATCCGGCCCCGCCGGCGGCGGGAGGTTTGCCAGGGCCGGGGTACGAAGGAGGATCTCAAGAAGCTGCTTGACGAGTGTTGACTCGTTGATCCCATCGCGCTCGGCGAGCCTACGCACGAGCGCCTTCACCTCTGAAGTCACACGACAGTGAATGAACGCGTCCGCGGTCATGGCACTGATCGTGATACGGCAGCGGCCAGCTGCCAATCCTGCAATTGCCCCCAACAAGCACCGATACTTCACAAAGTCTGTTGGTTGCCGGGCCGCGCGCGAAAGACTCTGGGACAGAGTCAACGGCTAGCCGCGGCCTCCGGCATCAAGATGTTTCGGGTTCCATCCCCGAGAATCGCCGCAGTCCCACTCTGACGTATCGGTGGTAATTCAACCCAATTAGACGGCTGACGGGTTGAGGGCACCGATTGATGATGTATCGACGCCGGGCGAACGCGCGCGCGACGGCTTCCAGACATCGTCGGGCGCTACTCCAGGAGATTGCAGGAATGGCGTTTTGCAAGAATGTGCCCAGGGGCGGATCGGCAACACCCGATGCGCGCCAGTATCAGGACAAGAGCGGGCCGCTGTCGCAGTCAGACCGCACAGGGGTCTCGCGCAGCGGGGCGATCCGGATCCTGCGCCTCGCGCAGGTCATCGACATCACCGGGCTGGGAAAGACCAAGATCTACGAACTCCAGTCGGAAGGAAGTTTCCCCATGCGCGTTCAGATCACCGCTCACTCGGTCGGATGGATCGAGGAGGAAGTGCAGGCATGGCTCGCAGAGAGAGTTGCCGCCAGCACCTCGCTGGCTGCGAGAAGGCCGTATCCGGAAGTTCAGGCGGCCTTCCCCGTAACAGCCAAGCGTAGGTGTTCCGACGTTGAACGCCGAGAGTGAGTCTCGGCTTCCGCATCAGAAGTGAGATCGGCTACCCACTGTTCCAGTGCGGCCCGCATTTCCTTGACGTATCCGTAACGGTTGTAGATCGCCGTGACACTGCCATCTGAATGACCGAGCACGCGCTTGATGAGCTGCTCACCACCGACGCCGAGTTGTTCGGCGATGCGCGTCGCTACAGTGCGGCGCAGATCATGTGGCGTCCAGGGCACGACGGATCGTTCACCGCTCACCGCGCACATGGCTCGCATCATCCGCACCTGTGCCCTGGGCCACCCCGCCAGGGGGCGCCTTCCGTCGGTGCCACTGAAGATGTAGTCGCCGGTTTGTCCTCGGAAACTCTTCAACACCTCCTCAAGAATGCCGACACTTTCGGCTACCAACGGCACGACATGAACGTGGTCGGACTTGTACCGCTCAGCAGGAATCACGCACAACGCCTGCTTAAGATCGATCCATGGCCGCCGCGCTCTCGCCCACTCACCGGGCCGGCACCCCGTTAGCATGATCAATTGATAGGCGGGTCCAAACGGATACCCGAGCGTTTCTGCGGCACGCCAGGCGATCCGTGCTTCATCCAACGAAAGCACGCGTTCCTTCTTCCTCTTCTTTGGCAGGTTGCTCTCCATGCCGCTCGCGGGATTGTCCTTGCGCCCGAGGAGTCCCTCGGCGGTCCCCCACGAGATCATCTTGCGCAGCACGGCCAGGACCGTTCGCGCTGCCTCTTTGCCTCCCCTCGGCCGATCCCGGGGACGGTCGGTGCGCGGAACACGAACCATGACTCTCTTGAGAAGCGCGCGCACCTGCTCCCGATTCAGTGTGTCGCCGAGCACGTCACCCACCCGGGGCACCACGTGAACACGCAGCGCGCCTTCGTACTTGATGAACGCCCGCAGTTCTTTCATGCGGACGTAGTCGGTCAGAAACCGCTCGGCGAGCCCCTGAACCGTCAGGCCGCCGGCGGTCGCGGCGGCTTCGAGTGCCTTGACCGGGCTCACGCCCCTCTTTGCCTGATCGAGAAAAGTGTTTGCGAGCCCTCGTGCGGCCTCGAGCGTGACGCGCGGGTACTCGCCCAGTGACACTCGAACGCGCTTGCCCTTTTTCTGGTGGCCGCGCTTGGTGACGCCGCCCTCGCCCACGACGCGAAGAATCAGGGACCAGGTCGCACAACCGGCCCCCAACCGAAGTGTGAGTCCTGGCACGGCGCCATCGACCAAGTCCAGGCGCTGTCTGCGTCCCCTGTGCAGGGCTGCGCGCAGCGTTGCGTCGGTCAGTCGCTTCATCCTGGGTGTCACCTTCGGCCGGCTGGGTGTCAGATTGGGTGTCACTTGGTCGCGGAAGCAGGCGAACTTGCGCGAACGACATCGAACTCCAGATGCGAGTATTATACTATTTTTACAGGGTTTTGAGCACGACCGTGGAAATGAGCGAACGGCTCAGAGTTGAATTTGGGACGTAGATGTCGCAGGTTCAAATCCTGTCACCCCGACCAATTCACGACGGTCCGTTCCGGCCACATGGGTA
>PLEC01000043.1 GCA_003136935.1 Gammaproteobacteria bacterium | reverse complement strand
TGTCCTGCAGCGCCCCCGGAAGGTGTGCCTCGATCTGCTGCCGCAGCGCGGGCAGGGTGATCTTGGCGATCACATCCCCGAGGAACGCCCATTTCAGAAGTCGCTGCGCCGTGTCGCGATCAAGTCCGCGCGACAGCAGATAAAAGAGCATGTCGTCATCGAGCTTACCGACGGTCGCGCCGTGGCTGCAGCGCACGTCGTCGGTGTAGATTTCCAGCTGCGGGCGCACGTCGATCTCGGCATCGGCCCCGGCGAGCAGGCCCCGCAGTGACTGCTGCGAGTCGGTGCCCGCGGCGTTCTTGGCCACCACGATCTTGCCGTTGAACGCCACGCGGGCGCGTCCGGCGGCGATGCCGCGGAAGGTCTGCGCTGTTCGCGCCCGGGGCGCCAGATGTTCGACGAGCGCGAATGTGTCGTTTACCTGCTGGCGGTCACCGAGTGCCACCATGGCCATGGCGAGATTCGCGCCCTCGCCGGCGAGCCGCACACGCACGGTCGAGCGCGCCGACTGCGCGCCGGTACTGATGCAATGCAGCTGGTATGAGGATTGCTGTGCGAGCCGCGCCGTGAGCGTGTCGAAGCAGGTCGCGCGCGCACCCAGGTCCTGCAGACGGTAGTGCTGCAGCGTCGCGCCGTGGCCGAGTTGCACCGTGACGGCGCTGTTCACGAAGCTGTTGTCAGCAGTCACGCTCAGGTGTCTCTCGATGAGCGTGAGGCGGGCGCCGGCGTCCAGCTGCAGCTCTACGCGCGGGTACGACGCGCCGGCCAGTGCGTCGGCGCTGGCGACGAACAGAAGCTCGATCTGCGCGGGCTCCCCGCCGCCGCTGGCAGCCGGGACACGGATGGCGGCGCCGTCGGTCGCGAAGGCTTCGTTCAGCGCGAGAAAGCGTTCATCGCCGCGGGGCTGGTCGGCAAGCGTTTCCGTTGATGCGCAGGCGAGCGAGGTCACGAGGGCGTGACCGTTACTCGCAGCCGCTGAAAGGGCCGGGGCTAACACGCCGTCCACGAACACATAGCGGACGCAACCCGGTAGCGCCGCCGGCAGGTCCGCAAGTTGCACCGGCACGGTCGTTGCAGCGACAGAGGATGCGGCCGGCACGAACCGCAGCCGCTCGAGCGAGCGCAGGTTCGCGTACTTCCAGTTTTCGTCGCGCGTAGTCGGCAGTCCCTGCTCCGTGAGAGTCTCGATCGCCGCGCGCCGGCGCGACGCCGCGGCGCCGGAGGAGGGCAGCGCGCGCGAGGCGCTCACGTATTCCTCGACGATCCGGCTGGTAAGGGGTGTGCTCATGACTGTGGCTCAGGCCGCCTCGCCGGTAACCCAGTCATAGCCGCGCCGCTCGAGCTCCAGCGCCAGTGTGCGATCCCCGCTCCTGGCGATGCGTCCGTGCACCAGCACGTGCACGAAGTCGGGCACCACGTACTCGAGCAGCCGCTGGTAGTGGGTGACTAGCACGCACGCGCGCGCGGGCGAGCGCAGTGAATTCACGCCGGCGGCGACCACCTTCAGGGCATCGATGTCGAGCCCGGAGTCGGTCTCATCGAGAATGGCGAGCTTCGGCTCCAGCACCAGCATCTGCAGGATCTCGTTGCGCTTTTTCTCGCCGCCCGAGAAGCCTTCGTTCACGCCCCGGGACAGGAAGCTGTCCTCGATATGCATGAGCTTCATCTTGTCGCGTATCAGCCCCAGGAATTCGAACGCATCGACTTCAGGCAGGCCGTGCTCTTTGCGCGCCGCGTTGAGCGCGGCTTTGAGGAGATACACGTTGTTCACGCCCGCGATCTCGACCGGGTACTGGAAGCCAAGGAACACGCCCGCGCGGGCGCGCTCCTCCGGCGCGAGCGCCAGCAGGCTCTGCCCCTGGTAGGTGACCGTGCCGGAGGTGATCTCACAGCCCGGGCGTCCGGCCAGCACGTATGCGAGCGTGCTCTTGCCAGAGCCATTCGGGCCCATGATGGCGTGCACTTCGCCGGCGCCGACCTCGAGGTTAAGCCCATTGAGGATCTGTTTGCCGTCGACGGTCACGACCAGATTTTTGATGCTCAGCATTGAAGTCATGTTCACCCGACTGCGCCTTCGAGGCTCACCGCAAGCAGCGCCTGTGCCTCGACCGCGAATTCCATCGGCAGCTCCTTGAACACGGACTTGCAGAAGCCGCTGACAATCATGTTGACCGCATCCTCCTGGGAGATGCCGCGCGCCAGGCAGTAGAACAGCTGGTCCTCGCTGATCTTCGAGGTGCTCGCTTCGTGCTCCACCGTCGCGGTCGGATTCTTCACCTCCACGTACGGGAAGGTGTGGGCGCCGCACTCACCACCCATGAGAAGCGAATCGCACTGCGTGAAATTGCGCGCGCCGTGCGCGCTCGGCAGCATCTTCACGAGCCCCCGGTAGGTGTTCTGGCCGTGGCCGGCGGAGATCCCCTTGGAAACGATGGTGCTGCGGGTGTCCCTGCCGATGTGAATCATCTTGGTGCCGGTGTCCGCCTGCTGGTGATTGTTCACCGTCGCGACGGAATAGAACTCGCCGATTGAACCTTCGCCGCGCAGCACGCAGCTCGGGTACTTCCAGGTGATGGCGGAGCCGGTTTCGACCTGGGTCCACGAGATATGCGAGTTGCGGCCGCGGCAGTCACCGCGCTTGGTCACGAAGTTATAGATGCCGCCGACGCCGTTGACGTCCCCGGGATACCAGTTCTGTACGGTGGAGTACTTGATGTAGGCGTCATCGAGTGCGATGAGTTCCACGACGGCGGCGTGCAGTTGGTTTTCGTCGCGCTGAGGTGCGGTACACCCCTCGAGATATGACACGTGACTGCCGGCGTCCGCGATGATGAGTGTGCGTTCGAACTGCCCGGTCTTGGCGGCGTTGATACGGAAGTACGTGGACAGCTCCATCGGGCAGCGCACGCCCTTCGGCACGTACACGAACGAGCCGTCGGTGAACACCGCGGAATTCAGGGTGGCGAAGAAATTGTCGGTGTAGGGGACGACGCTTCCAAGATACTGCTCGATAAGATGCGGATGCGAGCGCACGGCTTCCGAGAACGGGCAGAACACCACTCCGGCGGCGGCGAGCCGGTCCTTAAATGTCGTGGCAACCGACACGCTGTCGAACACAGCGTCGACGGCAACGCCGGCGAGTCGCGCCCGCTCGTGCAACGGCACGCCGAGCTTCTCGTAGGTCGCGAGCAGCTTCGGATCGACATCCGCGAGACTCTTCGGGCCGTCCTTGCTGGTCTTTGGCGCGGAGTAATACGAGATCGCCTGGTAGTCGATGGGTGCAACCTTCACGTGCGCCCAGTGCGGCTCCTTCATGGTCAGCCAGTGACGCAACGCCTTCAGCCGCCACTCGGTGAGAAAGGCGGGCTCCTGCTTTTTGCGCGATATGAGGCGCACGACGTCCTCATCCAGTCCCGGCGGGACCGTATCGGAGTCGATTTCGGTCACGAAGCCGTGCTGGTAGCCCCGTGCCATCAGCGTTTCAAGTTGTTTGGCGCTTTCGCTCATAAGGTTCTCAGGCGCGAACCGTGCGTGATCCGACGGCCTTCACCTCGCGTTCCAGCGCCGGCAGCCGTGCCGGGGCGGCATCGAGGCCCGCGAGCTGCGCCAGGCTCACGTCATACAAGGAGCGGCGAATGGCGAGGTTCAGCCGCTGCCACACGCGGCCCACCCGGCAGCTGTCCTCTATCTCGCAGTTGCCGTGGCCGGCGGAGCAGTCGGTGAGGGCGACCGGACCCTCGAGGGCATCGAGGATGGCCGCCGCGCTGATCTGCGCCGCGGGCCGCGCGAGCTGGTACCCGCCGTGCAGGCCGCGCGTGGAAATCACGAGCCCGGCGCGCTGCAGCTGCTTTAGCAGCTTGCACACCGTCGGCGCGGCGATGTGCGTGCCTTGCGCGAGGGCGGCGGCGGTCTGCACGCGCTCAGGCTCTCCCGCGAGAGCCGCGAGGATCACGGTGGCGTAGTCCGTGAGCCGGCTGATACGCAGCATGGGGACTCCTCCTTAAACTAGGACTAGTTTAGTACTAATTAGCCCGGCCACCAAGTCGAATGCCCTGCTTGCCAACGCCGGGGCGGCGGCCTGATTTGCTATCCTTGGCCCCCCAATTTTCGCGCTCTGGCGACAGCGCGCGCATCGGATGAGAGGACCTGACGATGAACGCGAGCGAGCTCACGCGCATTGCGCGTGCCATGGTGGCGAGCGGCAAGGGCATTCTGGCCGCTGACGAAAGTTCAGGCACGATCAAGAAGCGCTTCGAC
>PLEC01000033.1 GCA_003136935.1 Gammaproteobacteria bacterium | reverse complement strand
AAGAAGATCTTACAAGCAGTGTGTTGGCTCTTGGTCACAGTGGCTCCTCACTATTTCACGCTAATCCGGTGCTCCGGGCATGGAGCCGCGTCCGGGCAGCCAGCTGCCCTGAAATCCCGCGTGCCCGTGCGCCACAGCGCGAAAACGGCTACGGCTACGGTTTCAGCTGCGCGCGGATCTCGCCGCCTTTGTGCTCTTCACTGTGAACGTTCACGTAAAGGTTGCCGGCCTTGAAGCTCTTGTACTGCGCACCCGTCAGCTTCGAGCCCGCAGGCACGGACCACGAGCTATCCGCACCTTTTTCGAGCGTGATGATCGGTGGACCATTCTTGCCGGGCGCCCCCTCGTGAATGTGCGCCATTGTGCCCGTGATCCCGGTCGTGGTGATTATCCCGCTGACTGACTTGTCGGCCGCAATGCTGATCTTCCCAGTGCCCTTGGCAGCGGTTGTGACAGTCGGAACTTCCTGATCGCCTGTCAGGACGACAGGTACATCTGCAGCATTCGCAAGAGCGAAACACGTTGCAAGCAGCGTCGCGACTGCGGCGCGGCGGAGATTTGAACTCATCATATCGGTCTCCATTGGCTTGTAAGAGCCACTAGTACACTGAAGGACTGCGAGGGGTGAAATCCCATCCCACGAGGTAAATCCAAACCCGCGTTCTCCATCACGGTTCGAGCGGCTCGCTAGCTCGCGCACCAGGCCGCGCCCGAGTCATATCGCGCACCCATGTCAGGCCCCTCATCGCTTGTGACCAACCCACAGCAGTGATGGCGAGGACGGCGACGTGCTCGAGTTCCTCCGGATTGATTCCCTCGGAACTGGCTCTGCGTGCATGCGAATGCGTCGCACCCTCCGAGCCCACGGCAATAGCGAGCGCCAGGTGAATCAGGCGTCGCGTGCGCCCATCGAGCGGGCCTGCGCGGCTCGCCTTCTCGCCCAGCTGTTGGAAGGCCTCCCACACCTCGGAGTGCTCGCGGGCCATGTGCAGCGCCGCGCCCGGTAGCCTCAGGCTGGCTGCGTCGGAAGCTGCGGTCGGCGGATTTTTGCGTGCCATGAACTGCTCCCTGTCGTCGCGGTCGCTGAAGATGTGATGCCCTTCGTTGCGCCCTGTCAACTGGTCTGCAGCTCGACACCGCGGTCAGCTCATTCCCTTCCCGTTAAGACTCAGCCTGGCGACTCTAGCCCGCTCGTTTGTTCCGGCCGGTCAGGAGTAAAGACCGAACGAGTGTTCAGGCGCCCCTGAGTGCATACAATGAGCTTGCAAAACGGTGCCCACATAGCCGCTCATACCATGGAAGAGCGTGACGGGTGCCACGAGCGTCTGCCGAAGAGCATTTTCGTCCCCAAGTAGCCGCAACACGCGGCCAGCGCATAAAGGAACTTCTCGATGAGCAAGCCGGTTGGCCAGAACACCCTGTGCGTGCACAGCGCCCACACCCCCGAGCCGGCAACCGGCGCGCTGTCGCAACCGATCTACCTCACGACCACCTTCGAGCGCGACGCGGATGGCGGCTATCCGCGCGGCTATCGCTACAGCCGCGAAGGCACGCCCAACCGCACCTCGCTCGAAGCGTGCATCGCGGCCCTCGAGGGTGGCATCGGGGCGGCCGCGTTTGCCTCGGGGCTCGCGGCTAGCATGGCGGTGCTGGAGCTGCTTAACGCGGGCGATCGCCTGGTAGCGCCGCTCGATGCTTACTATGGCTCGGTCAGGCAGTTCACCGAACATTGTGCGCGTCGCGGCGTTACCGTGGAGCTTGTTGATTTCACCGACCTCACAGCGGTGAGGAATGCCGTCGGCGGGCGGGCGCGCGTGGTCTGGATCGAAACGCCGAGCAACCCGCTGCTCAACATCACGGATCTCGAAGCGGTCACTGCCATCGCCCATCGGGCCGGAGCGCTGGTAGTCTGCGACAACACCTTCGCTACACCTATCTGCCAACGACCCTGCGACTTCGGTGTCGACCTCATCATCCACAGTGGCACCAAGTATCTCGGCGGTCACAGCGACGTGCTGAGCGGGCTGGCGGTGGTGCGCGAGGACCACGCGCTGCTCGAGCACCTGCAGGCGTGGCAGCGCACCGCCGGCTCGGCGCTGGCGCCCTTTGACTGTTGGCTGCTGAGGCGCAGCATCACAACCCTGGCGCTGCGGGTTCGCACGCAGTGCGCCGGAGCATTGCAGTTAGCGGGATTTCTCGCGCGTCATCCGGCCATCGAGCAGGTGTTCTATCCGGGGCTGCCGCAGCACCGCGCTCATGCCACCGCAGTGGCGCAGATGCCGGGGGGCTTTGGCGCGATGCTGTCCATGTGCGTCGCGGAAGGGCGGCAGGCGGCGCTCGAAACCGCCAGCCGCACGCGCCTCTTTGCACGGGCGACGAGTCTCGGCGGAGTGGAGAGCCTCATCGAGCATCGGGCCTCGATCGAAGGACCGAAATCGCGCACGCCGCAGAATCTGCTGCGCCTCTCGGTCGGGATCGAGGAGCCGGCGGACCTGATCGCCGACCTGGAGCAGGCGCTGGAGTGAACCCCGTCGTCACCGCCACCGCGTTCGCACTCCTGGCGTTCGCGGCCAACTCGGTACTGTGCCGGATGGCGCTGCGCGAGCGACCTTGGTAGCCATGGATGCGTAGTTTGAACGGCAGTCCGCAAGGGAACTGTCGAGCACCGGCCCGGGTCCGATGGGTGCCAGCACCGCGGGATTGCCACCCATGAAAACGAACGTGTCCGCTCTGACGGGTCTATTGCTCCTGGCGGTCGCGTCAGCGTTTGGGCAGACGGCAGCTCCGTCGCGCCAGGAGGCTGTTCGGGAACGCAGCGCCGATGTAATGCCGTTTGACATGAACGCGTCGACGCACATCTTCACTAAGACGCCGGACGGCGGCGTTCAGCGCGTGGTCGTGAAAAGCCCAGGGGACACAAAGCAGACTGCGCTGATTCGTCGCCATCTGAAGGACATCGCAGACAAGTTCGCGCGAGGCGACTTCGGCGCACCGACGGACGTTCATGGCGCGAAGATGCCGGGGCTCGCCGCCCTGAAGGCGGCCGTCCCCGGAGAACTCCACGTGCGCTATCGAGACCTTCAGTCCGGCGCCGAGATTCAGTACTCGTCACACGATCCAAAACTCGTCTCGGCCCTGCACGAATGGTTCGATGCGCAGGTAGCGGATCACGGGACGGATGCCATGGTCGGGCATGCTCATGACTCGATGCAGCATGATCGGTGACATCGACATTCCACATAGTGACAGTGTCACTAGAGTGTGCTGAGCGGGATTTTCGGGGCCAATACGCCCTCTAAGTCTCTGATTTCTTACGACCCGCGTGGCACTCGGTAACTTGACGCCTTGGAGCCCCCGGGGGTAGATAGCTAGGGCCATGGCTCCCCTACCGCTGCCCGTGTCCCCAAGGCGCTACCCCAATGGTCTGGAACTTCCAGGATGAGAACATGAACAAGTCGGGTACGAGCCAGAGCCAGCCGGCATCGGAGCTCATCTCGAAANNCCGGACGTCGTCGAGGAGTGGAAGTGGATGGGCACTCCGGTTTGGTCGCACGACGGCATCATCTGCACCGGCGAAACCTACAAGAAGGTCGTGAAGCTTACCTTCGCCAAGGGCGCGTCTCTGAAGGATCCGGCCCGTCTCTTTAATTCGAGTCTCGAGGGAAACGTACGCCGCGCGATCGACATCCCCGCCGGGGAAGAAGTTGACGCGTCCGCCTTCAAGGCGCTCGTTCGCCAGGCGGTCGCCCTCAACAGTTCTGGCAAGTCGAAATCCAAGAAGAAAGCGAAGTCCTGAGGGACTCCGCACCCGGACCGCCGCGCGGTCGCTCTCGGCATTGAGCCCAGCGCGCGGCGCAAATAATTTATGGCACTCGGCGACACGATCTACGCATTCGGCATCGAGCTTGCGAACTCCGACCGCAGCGTCTACGAGTCATTGAGGGTTCGCGTAGCACGTCATCCGTCAGAGACGCCGGAGCACATGTTGACGCGGGTGCTCGCCTATTGTCTGGAGTACACCGAAGGGATCGCGCTTTCGAACGGATTGTCCGAGCCTGACGAGCCGGCGATCGCGGTGCGCGACCTGACAGGGGTGTTGAAAGCGTGGATTGATGTCGGCGCCCCGGACGCCATGCGGCTGCATCGGGCGAGTAAGGCGGCGCCGCGCGTCGCCGTTTATACGCACAAGGATGCCGTGCAACTGGCGGCCCGGCTTCGCGGGGAGCGGATCCATCGTATCGAGGCGCTCGAACTCTACGCAATGGACTTCGACTGGCTCTCAGATCTCGCGCAACGGCTGCAGCGGCGCACGCAGTTCACCCTGACGGTGTCTGAACAGCATTTGTATCTCTCCCTCGGTGACGAGACGCTTTCGGCGGTCGTTAACCGAATTCCCCTGGGGCAGTAGAGACCGGCTCTGCGCCGTGGGTCTCGCTTGGCCCCAATCTGCGGTATATCGTTAACCAAGCGGGCCGGGCGGGTCGCGGATGCATCGGTGCACCAAGGGCTCGTAGCTGAGTGTCGATACACTGGCGGCACGGCCCAGGTGATTACGATCGAATTTCACCGCACCCACCGGAGATATGCGATGCATCAGAAAGCGCCGACCAACGCAACGGTCCAAATTGTAAAAAACGGACCTTATAAGATTTCCGGTAACTTGCCGCTGACCAGGCAAGTCATTGGCACCAATGCCGGGGGCGAATCGGTCAAGTGGGTACAGGGTCCTGCGATCGCGACACAAGCGCAGTACGCATTGTGTCGCTGCGGACAGAGCGCGAGTAAGCCTTTCTGCGACGGATCACATGCGAAGGTTGGCTTTGACGGTACCGAAACGGCCAGCCGCGAGTCGTATCAGGACCAGGCCAAGGGAATTCGGGGACCCACGATGTCCCTGACCGATGCGGAGAGCTTGTGTGGGTTCGCACGCTTCTGTGACCCGCACGGACAGGTTTGGAATCTTGTCAACCAGACCGACAACCCAGCGGCGAGCAAACATTTCGTGAGAGAAGCCGGCGATTGCCCGTCGGGACGGCTGGTGGCGTGGGATAACGCTTCGGGTCAGGCACTGGAACCGACGTATGAACCCTCGATCGGGCTGATCGAAGACCCCGCCAAGGGGTGTTCGGGGCCCGTTTGGTTAAGAGGCGGGGTTCAGGTCGTCGCAGCAGATGGTTTCAAATATGAAGTGCGAAACCGCGTAACCCTGTGCCGCTGCGGCGCGTCGCAGAACAAGCCCTTCTGTGATGGAACCCACGCAGCGATCAATTTCAGCGATAAGCAGTAACTGTGGCCCCGGTCAGCCGCCTTGAATCTCGATCAATGTTGGCAGCGTTCGCGCCGCGGCTCGCTGCAGTACGTTGGGGAGCGATTCGGGCCTATCCAAGCGCTCGCTCGCCCAGCCGTAGGCACGCGCGATTGCCTGAAAGTCCGGCGTGTGCAGATCGACCCCTACCGGCTCAATGCCACGGGCAAGCATTGCGCCGCGGATTTCACCGTAGCCGCGGTTGTTGAGCAGGATAACGATGAGCCGCGCGCCGGTCTCGACTGCAGTGCCAAGTTCTGCGAGCGTAAATTGCAGTCCCCCATCCCCGACCAGGCACACGATGGGGCACCCGGGCGCTGCCAGGCTCGCACCAATTGCCGCCGGCAACCCATAGCCGAGCGCCCCGAACCCGACCGAGGCGTTAAACCACCGCGCCGGTCCCGCAGCCGCATAGAACAGGTTGCCCGCGTAGACCTGCCGGGTTGAATCGCCGACGATCAACGCGTCAGGCAGTGCATCGCGCACGCTCTCGATCAGAGCGACGTCTTGTGCACTGCTGGCATCGAGAGCCTCGCGTGCGCGGCGACGCGCCTCTCCTGCCCGCAAAGCACCGCTGCCTGGCGTGCGTTGCGGCATGAGTCGGCTGAGTGCCGCGCAGGTCGCGCCGGCATCGCCCACCAGGCCGAACGCGGCCGGATAGTTGCGGGCGATCTGCTCGGGGTCGATGTCGACCCGGACGAGCTGTGGCATTGAAGGCAGACGGCCCTCGTCATAGATATCGAAGTCCGTGGGACCAAGTTCCGTCCCCAATGCCAGTACCAGATCGGCACTGGCGAGAAACTGGCGCATGGGCTTGAGTGACGGGCTCGCCGCTATGCCCAAAGGATGACTCGGTGGCAACGCACCGCGTGCGTTGATGGTCATTACAACCGGCGCGTCGAGCCGCTCGGCCAGGCTGCGGACACTGTCGGTCGCCCTTATGGCACCGCCGCCCACCACGATCACCGGCGTTTTGGCAGCTCCGATCAGCTCGGCTGCCCGCGCGAGTTCCCGTGCCGCAGGTACGGGCCGCGCCAGGCGGAGAACCGAGGCCGCAAGCGCTGCGGCCGGCAGGGCCATCACGTCGACCGGAATCTCGATGTGCACAGGCCTGGGGCGACCCGCATCAAAGAGGGCGAAGGCGCGCGCGATGACCGGCGCAAGTTCCTCGGCTCGAAAGACGGTGTGACTGAAGGCGGCGACACTGCGCCCCAGCGCTCGCTGGTCGGGGAGTTCATGAAGAAAGCCATCGCCGGAATTCATTTTTCCGGCGGGGTTCACCCCGGAGATCACCAGCAGGGGAATGGAATCCGCATAGGCCTGTGCCATCGCAGTCGCAACGTTGGCAAGGCCGGGACCGGTGATCACAAAGCACACGCCGGGCTTACCGCTGACGCGCGCATAGCCGTCGGCCATGAAGCCGGCGGACTGCTCATGGCGCGCTGTCACGTGACGGATACGACTGGCGGCGAGCCCACGATACAGCTCGCGCGTGTGCACGCCCGGAATTCCAAACACGAACTCGACGCCGTAAGCCTCGAGCAGTTCGAGCAGCCGTTCGCCGACCGTCGTCACGCGCGCTCCTTCACGGGACCCTCCGGCAGGGAGTCGACGAAGCCGAGGATCCGCGCACAGGCTTCGGCAAGCCGGTCATTGCCGTTGGCGAAGGACACGCGGATGTAACCCGCGGCGCTCGGCCCGAACGCGCCAGCGTCAAGCACTGAAACACCCGTCGCCCGATAGAGGCGCCGGACGAAAGCGTCCGCACTCAAGCCGGTGCGCGTGATGTCGACCAGCATGAACATGCCCGCCTCGGGCCGCAGGCAGTGTAGCCGCCTGCTAACCGCAAGACGCTCGAACACTAGATCGCGCCGCCCGCGATAAGTCTCACGCATGGCCTCCTGCGCCGCGCGACCCTGCTGCAGCGCTGCGAGCGCACCGGCCTGAACAAAACCCGGCAGCCCGTAGAGGGTGCATTGTGCGATCCGCACCAGGTGCTCAATCAGCGCCACTGGCCCTACCGCCCAGCCGGCGCGCCACCCCGCCATCGCATGGGATTTGGAGACCGAACTGATGGTGACAGTGCGATCTGCCATGCGCGGCAGACTGGCGATGCTGACGTGCGGCCGTTCAAAGGTAATGGTGGCGTAGACCTCATCGGCCACCACCCACAGGTCGCGGGCAATCGCGAGCGCCGCAATGAAATCCAGTTCGTCCCGCGACATGACCACGCCGCTGGGATTATTGGGCGTCGCGAAAAAGATTGCCTTGGTGCGCGCTGTCACCGCGCGCGCCAGAGAATCGAGGTCCAGTCGCAGCCCGAGCACCGGCGGCTGTGGAACAGGCACCAGCGTGGCGCCGGTCAGGCCGATGCTCGCTTCATAGGTCAGGTACATGGGCTCGGGGACGAGTACCTCGTCACCGCGCTCCAGAATGGTGAGTGCGACCGCAGCGAGCGCATTCTGCGCGCCGGCGGTGAAGATCACATTCTCCGGGCCGACAAGCTGCCCCGAAACACGCTGGTGCTCACGCGCGATCGCCTGACGAAGCTCCGGATACCCGGCGAGCGGGGTGTAGTGCGTATCACCGGCACGCAGCGCGGCGACGGCCGCTTCGACTATCGGTCCGGGGGTCGGAAAATCCGGATCACCCACGCTCAGG
>PLEC01000109.1 GCA_003136935.1 Gammaproteobacteria bacterium | reverse complement strand
TCGATGAGGTTGCGGCGCATGTCCTCCATGGTGCGCGCCAACGCGCCCACCTCGGCCGCGCCACCGGTGGGGATGGAAGCCGAGAAATCCCCTTTGCCGAGGCGGGTCGCGGCGGCGGTGAGCGCGCGCACCGGACCTGCGACCAACTCGCCCAGGATGATGCCGGCGAGCACCGCGAGCGCGGCGAGCAGCAGCGCCGTGACCAGCAGCTTCTTCACCAGCGGCCGTGTGGAGGTGTCCACGGCGCTCGTCGGCAGCAGCGCCTCGATGAGCGCAATCGCCTCGCCGCTGGCGGCGAACACCGGCACGGCCGCGGCGTACACGTCCTGCGCTTCGATGCGTTGCACGGCGGAATGGCCGTCGGCGAGCGCCGCCGAATACAGCGGCGTGAAAGCGTTCACGGGAGCCGCGGTGTAGAGGCGGTAGTCGATGAGCTTCACCTGCGCGCCCACCTGGTGAGACAGCAGCGCCGCGAGCCGCTCGTCCAGGCGTCGCACGACGTACACGCGCATGCCCGCGGGCGCGCTCGGCGCCGCCCAGGCTCCCTGCACCGGCACGCGCTCGATGGCGGGCAGCGCCATGAACGTCGTGCCCTGTTCGCTGCTGGCGGTGATGATCTGCTGCCAGTCGAGCGCTGGTCCTGACACCGCCACCACGCTGGCATCGGAGATAACCGCGCAGGCATCCATGCCGCTCGCCTCGCAGGCGCTGCGCAGCACCGGCGGCACCGCTTCGCTGCGTCCTTCGGCGAGCAGGCGCTGCAGGGTGGGGCGCTCCGCGAGTGTGCGCGCCGTGACCAGCGCCTCGTCGGCGAAGCGCCGCAGGTCCTCGCGTGCCGTGGTGGCCGCCAGCTGCACCCGTGCCTTGCCCTGCTCGTCGGCGAGGGTGTGGAGATTGGCGCTGGCGGACCAGGTGATGCCGCCGCCGACCAGCAGCACGATGGCGACGTGGATCGCCACCAGCCACCAGCCGAGGCTGGTGCGTGCCGGATCCGGCCACGCTGCACGCCACCTGTTGGTGAGACGCTCGAGCATGGCCGTCAGTGTCCCCGGTAACCGGTGCGTTCGACCAGTGTTTTCACACCCAGAGTCAGCACCGCGAGCAGCGTGAGGAGCGAGGCCACCGCAAAGGCGCCTACGAAATTGTATTCGTTGTAGAGGATCTCGATGTGCAGCGGCATGGTGTTGGTGAGCCCGCGGATGTGCCCGGACACCACCGAAACCGCGCCGAACTCGCCCATGGCGCGCGCGTTGCACAGCACCATGCCGTATACGAGTCCCCAGCGCACTTTCGGCAACGTCACCCGGAAGAACGTCAGCCAGCCGCCAGCGCCGAGGGTGATCGCCGCTTCCTCCTCGTCGTTGCCCAGCTGCTGCATGAGCGGAATCAGCTCACGTGCCACGTACGGGAAGGTCACGAACATGGTGGCCAGCATGATTCCAGGCAGCGCGAAAATAATACTGATGTCGTGTTCCTGCAGCCACACGCCAAACCAGCCGTGCAGGCCGAACAGGAGCACGAACAGCATCCCGGAAATTACCGGCGAGATCGCCAGCGGCAGATCGATGAGCGTGACGAGGACACTCTTGCCGCGAAACTCGAATTTGGCGATGGCCCAGGCCGCCGCCAGCCCGAACACCGTGTTGACCGGCACCACCACCGCCGCCGTGATCAGCGTGAGGCGGATCGCCGCCAAGGTATCCGGATCGGCAAAGGCCTTGAGGTACGCCTCGACCCCGTGCGCGAACGCCATGGCAAACACCGTGGCCAGGGGCGCAAGCAGCACGGCGGCAAGAAAGGTGAGCGACACCGTGATGAAAAGCCACCGCACGATAGAGTGCAGCCAGGTGTGTTGTCCGGGCCGCGCCGCATCGGCAACCAGTACCCGCGATGCAGCCGCGCTCATGAGCTCGCCGCCTGCAGGTGGCGGCGTCGGCCCCAGGCCTGCAGCAGATTGATGGCAAACAGCACCGTGAAGGACATGACGAGCATGACGAGGCCGAGCGCGGCGGCGCCCTGGTAGTCGAACTGCTCCAGATGGATGACGATCAGCAGCGGGGTGATCTCGGTCTTCATGGGGAGGTTGCCGGCGATGAAGATGACCGAGCCGTACTCGCCCACCGCGCGTGCAAACGACAGCGAAAAGCCGGTCAGCAGCGCCGGCAGCACCGTCGGCAGAATTATGCGGCGAAACACGTAGAAGCGCCCCGCACCCAGGGTTTCCGCCGCATCCTCCAGGTCGCGCTGCACTTCCAGCAGCGCCGGCTGCAGCGCGCGCACGGCGAAGGGCATGCTGATGAGGGTGAGCGCCAGCGTCACGCCGAGCCAGGTGTAGGCAACCTTGATCCCCAGCGGCTCAAGGTAGCGGCCGATCCAGCCCGATTGCGCAAACACGGTGGTGAGCGCGATGCCGGAGACCGCAGTGGGCAGCGCAAACGGCATGTCGATGAGCGCGTCGATCAGCTTGCGGCCTGGGAATTCATAGCGCACCAGCGTCCAGGCGATGATGAAGCCGAACACCAGGTTGATGCTGGCGGCGAGGAATGAGGCGCCAAAGGACAGGCGGTAGGAGTCGAGCGCGCGGGCGCTGAAGACCACGTGCACGAAATCGCTCCAGTGCATCGAGCCCGCCGCCAGCACCATCGCGGCGAGCGGCAGCAGCACCATGGTGCTCAGGAAAAACGTCGTGAACCCGAAGGTGAGCCCGAAGCCGGGCAACACGCTCGCCTGGCGGAAGCTCATGGCGCGCCGCGGTACACGATCAGCACCGGCCAATGTCCGCCATCGAGCAGCGCGCGAAAGCGCTCGGCGAAGCGCGTCAGCTCCGTGACACCCACGATCAGCATCTGCCCCGGGGCCTCGGCCAGGCGCCGCGCGAGTTCCTCGGCGACCTCCCCGAAACGCATCTCGGTGCGCATCTCCAGGCCATGCGCGGCCTGCGCTTCGGAGCGGGCGTCCAGCAGCTCCCGCATGCCGTGCGGGCCGCGACCGCCGGCCTGCCCGGGAAAGATGCCGACGTATACCGCCTCGGCCGGCACGTGGCGCAGCACGCTCGCCGACATCGCGAGCGTCGCGTTGCGCGCCGCCTCGCCCATCCAGTGAATGAGCACGCGTTGCGGTGCGGTGGCGCCGGCCGGCAGCACCAGCAGGTCGCGCGCGCCGCGGCGCAGCAGCCACTCGCTGCGATGCGCGCAGTCGGTTTGTGAGGCGATGACGGTGGTGCCGACGAAGTCGGCGGACTCACAGAGCGCCTCCGCCACGCCCATCTTCGGCTCGCTGCGGGTCGTGATGCGCGTCTTCATGCGCGCCGCAAGCTCGACCAGCAGCGGCTCGCGGCCCAGGGCCTCCGCGAGCTGCGCGCTCGCGGCGCACGCCGTAAAGCTCGAAAGCGGCGTGGGCAGCACGTGCACCCGGCGCACGCCGACCGCAACGTTCTGCCCCGGGGTCACCGCGAAGCCGCGTTGCTCGTGCTGGGTGCGGGTTACCTGCAGTAACTCGCTCGCATTGTCGTCACTGCCGTCGTGGGCGAGCAGCGGCGTATGCGCCGCGGCGTCGAGCCGCACCCGCAGTCTCTCCAGCGCGCCCGTGAACACCACTTCCTCAACTACCCCGCCCGCGAGGTAGTTGGTGGTGAGCGCCGCGCGTGCCGGCGCGAGCTCCACTTCCTCCGGGCGCACGACCGCGACCACTTCGTGCTCGTTGGCTGCCGGCGTGCGGTCGGCCGCCGCGATGGTGGTGCCGCACACCTGGATGCCGTCGGCCGTGCGGCGCGCGAGGATGAGGTTGGCGGCGCCCAGGAACGTGGCCACGAAGCGCGTCGCCGGGCGCGAATACAAGTCATGCGGCGCACCCACTTCCAGCAGCCGCCCGAGATTCATGATCCCGATGCGGTCGGCCATCGCGAAGGCCTCCTCCTGGTCGTGGGTCACCAGCACCGTGGTGATGCCGAGTTCGCGCTGCACCTCGCGGATCGTGCGCCGCAGCTCGTCGCGGATTTTCGCGTCCAGCGCCCCGAACGGCTCATCCAGCAACAGCACCTCCGGCTTGTGCGCCAGCGCCCGCGCCACGGCGACGCGCTGCTGCTGGCCGCCGGAGAGCTGCGCCGGCAGCCGCTCATCCATCCCCTCGAGCGCCACCAGGCGCAGTAACTCCTTGCGGCGCTGCCGGCGCAGCTTGCCGCGCACGTGCCGCACGCGCAGCGCGAACTCGATGTTGTCCGCCACGGTCATGTGGCGGAACAGCGCGTAGTTCTGGAACACCAGTCCCACGCCGCGCTTGCGCGCCGTCAGGTGCGTGACATCGCGCCCATGCAGCGCGATCCGCCCGTGGTCGACCCCGGAGAGCCCGGCGATGGCGCGCAGGAGCGTGCTCTTGCCGCTGCCGCTGGGCCCAAGCAATACGAAGAATTCGCCGTCGCCGATGTCGAGCGATACGTCGTTCACGACCGGCACACCGCCGTAGTGCTTGGTGACCTGGTCGAGGATGATGGACATCGGCGGATGCTACCGGGCCCGGCGCCGCAGCGTCAGTGTCCCCCCGGTCGCGGGCCGGTGACAAACGGGTTACAGGCGCCGGCGAGCCCCGCGGTCACCGCCGTAGCGCTTCTAAGCGATTTCGGCCGATGGACTAGAGAAGCATCATCACGCCGTCACAGCCCTTAAGATCCGTGACCAGCGCCTCAATCTGTTCGCGGCTGTGCGCGCGTAGCAGGTAGGAAATCGACAGGTTGCCGTTGGCGCTCAGGCGCTCGCTGACCTGGTCGGCGTCCAGATCGGGCGCGTGGCGCAGCATGACGGCGTGCACGCGCGCGCGGAAATCATCCGCCGGCCGGCCGAGGATCTTCACCGGGTAGTCGGTTGGAAACGTAAGCGCTTCTTCCCCCGTCACCACGGCGTACCGGCAAGTTCACCCTTGTAGCGCTGCAGTTCCTGGTACACGCGCTGCCAGGCAGGACCGGGTTTGCCGCTGCCCACGGCACGCCCATCGAGGCGCGTTACCGCCTGCACCTCGCGCGTGGCCGCGGACAGCCAGATCTCATCCGCGGCGCGCAGCTGGGCCTCGCTGACGGGAGCCGCGCGGCAGGGGAGCGCCAGCCGCGCCGCCAGCTCCTCCACGACGCCGCGCGTCGTGCCGGGAAGGATCTGGTGCGAGTTCGGCGGCACCACCAGCGTGCCTCCCAGCACCACGTGCACGGCGGATGCGGACCCTTCCGTCAGCTCCCCGTCGCGCAGCAGGATGGTCTCGGTCGCGCCGGCGTCGACCGATTGCTGGCGCAAGAGCACGTTGGCAAGGAGCGCGACGGACTTTATGTCGCAGCGCGCCCAGCGCGTGTCGGCGGCGGTCACGCAGGCAACGCCGTCCTCATGGCTGCCGGCAGCGGCGGCCGGCCAGGGCGCGCAGAACGCAAACACCGTGCGCGGGATGTCCGGCAGCGGTGCGTGGGTGCGGCCATTCTGGGCACCGCGGGTCACCTGCCAGTACACGTAACAGTCGGCGCCGGCGTTCTTTTCGATGAGCGCGCCGAGGATCGCGCGCCACTGCTCGCGCGTATGCGGATCGCGCATGCCAATGGCCGCGAGGCTGCGCGTCAAGCGCTCGCCGTGGGCGGCGAAGCGGAATGGCCGCCCGCCGTACACCGGCATGACCTCGTAGACGCCGTCCGCATACAGAAAGCCGCGATCGAGCGGCGAGATGCGTGCCTCACTGAGCGGCAGGTACGCGCCGTTGAGGTAACACAGCGGAAGCGGCTCGGCCATGGTTGCTCGGACTACGCGGACTTCTCAGTGGAACAACAAGGCGATGCTGTCGACGAGCCAGGTCCACAGTCCGCCGCTCTTGACCGCCTGCAGCGCGACCAGCGGTGCGCGCGCGATCACGTTGCCGCTGCCGTCCGCCACGGTGAACTCGCCCACGGCCGCGCCGGCGGCGATGGGTGCGCGCAGGGTCGCGGCGCTCAGGTGCGCGCTGGTCTTCAGGCTCGCGCTCTGGCCGCGCGCGATGGTGGCGTACACGTCGCTCGTCACGCCCACCGGCGCGTACTCGTCCGCCGACAGGTAGACGCGCGGCTTGAGCACCGTGTCGCGCGCCGTCTTGATACGGATGGTCTCGAAGAAGGTGTAGCCATAGTTCAGGAGCGCCGCGCTCGCGTCCTCGCGCGCCTTGATGCTGGGGGCCCCCATCACGACCGACACCAGGCGCATGCCGTTGCGGTTCGCGGACGTCGCCAGGCAGTAACCGGCGCTGTCGGTGTGGCCGGTCTTAAGTCCGTCGACCGATGGGTCCTTGCCGAGAAGCCCGTTGCGGTTCTCCTGGTGAATGTTGTTCCACATGAAATCACGCAGGCTGAACAGCGGGTAGTACTGGGGGAACTCGCTGATGAGCGCGTTGGCAAGCTGGGCGATGTCGCGCGCCGTGGTGTAGTGATTGGGCGCCGGCAGGCCGTCGCTGTTCTCGAAGTGGCTCGACTTCATGCCCAGCCGCTGTGCGTATTCGTTCATCATTTGCGCGAACGCGGCTTCCGTGCCGCCGACTTTCTCGGCGAGCGCGATGGTGGCATCGTTACCCGACTGCACGATCATCCCCTTGATGAGGATGTCCGCCGGGATCTGCGTGCCGACCTGCACGAACGTGCGCGAGCCTTCCGCCCGCCAGGCGTGTTCGCTGATGGTGACCATGTCGGTGAGCTTCAGGCGCCCCTCGCTGAGCGCATGAAACACGACGTACGCGGTCATGAGCTTGGTGAGACTGGCAGGCTCGGCGCGCTCGTCGGCGTTGTTCTGTGCCAGCACCCGGCCGCTGAAGTGATCGAGCAGAATGTACGCGCGCGCGCTGACCGCGGGGGGATTGGGAATCGGCGCCGCAGTGCCCGTCACCACGGCTGCTGCCGCGGCTGCGGCGGGTGCGGGCGTGGTGGCAGGCCCGGAACTGGCGCGCGGACTGGGCGCCGCTACGGCGGTGGTGGCGATCGCAACGAGCGCGACGATGCAGGCGAGACGGGTCACTGGTACGGCTTCCTTGTGGCAGGCGGGGAAAAGACTCAGGATTTTAACTCAAGCGCGCCAGCCTAGGACGGGCGCTGTACGCCGGCCCGCGCGTCAGTCGCTCGAGAGGCGCGCGTCGGGAAAGCCAAGTGCGGCGAGCCGCGTGGCGAGCTCATCAAATTCCGCCACACTGTGCACCGGTCCGAGCCGCACGCGGTAGAGGCGCGTGCGTCCGCTCAGCGGCGAAACGACGGCGGCGTTGGACAAGCCGGCAGCCTGCAGCCGCGCGAGAGTGCGCTGCGCGTTCTCTGCGTCGGCGAATGCGCCGGCCTGCACGTAGAGCGCGGGCGGCGGGGATTGCACGCTGCGTGCGAGCTCATCCGGCACCCCCGGCGTGAGCGCCCGCACCTCCACGAGGGTGGTGCCGTCGCGGAGCATGTCGAGTTTCGCCGCCGCGGTGTAGGACAGATCAATCAGGCGATTGGCGACGAACGGCCCGCGATCGTTGATGCGCACGATGACGCTGCTGCCATTGCGGAGATTCGTCACACGCGCATATGTTGGCAGTGGCAGCGTCTTGTGCGCGGCGGTCATGCCGTACATGTCATACAGCTCGCCGCTGGAGGTGTTGCCGCCGTGGAAGTTCGGACCATACCAGGAGGCGACGCCGCGCTCGAGGTAGCCATCGGCGCTCGGCAGGACGGTGTAGCGCTGTCCGAACACATCGTAGAAGGGCGGGTTGCCGTGGGCGCTGCGCGGTTCGGCGCGTGGCACGGCATCGGGTATGGCACTGATGTCAGTCGCTGGCGGCGCTACGCTGGCGGGCGGTGCCGGGGCGGGCGCCGGTGCCGGCCGGGGAGTGCCCTGATGTCGCGCCACCACCGAGCAGCCCGCGAGTATGAGCGCACACCACCCCAGGGACGCAGCCGCGCCTGAGCGCAGCGTGCAGCCCGCGCGCGTCATTTCTGGGCACCGTGCACGTCCTGGGCGATGACCTGGGCAAGATCGTAGACCGCCATCGCATAACGGGCGCTGTTGTTATAGCGGGTGATCACGTAGAAGTTCTTAAAGCCGACGCGGTAGGTGGGACCGTCATGCTGTTCGGCGGATATGAGTACCACCGGCGTGTTGCCCGGCAGGTCGCCGGCCACCCGGACGCCGCGCGTGGCGAGCCCATCGATCGTGTCGGTGAGCTCGAGGTTGTGCGGTTCGATCTGAAAAGTCGGATCCGGGTCGAGATGCACCTCGGCGAGCACCGGCCCACCCGCGACCCAGCCGTACTCCTTCAGGTAGTTGGCGACACTGGCGAAGATGTCGTCCCAGTCGTTCCACAGATCACGCTTCTTGTCGGTATCCACGTCCACCGCGTAACGGCGGTAGGCCGAGGGCATGAACTGCGGCACCCCCATCGCGCCCGCGTACGAACCGGTGGTGGCCACTGGGTCGAGCTTGTTCTCCCGGGTGAGGAGCAGGAACTGCTCGAGTTCGGCGCGAAAGTAACTGCCGCGCTGCGGATAGTCGAACGCCAGCGTTGCCAGTGCATCCAGCACCCGAAAACGGCCGGTCTGTCGCCCATAAAAGGTTTCGACGCCGATGATGGCGACCAGGTATTCGGGTGGCACCTGGTAGCTGGCGGCGATGCGCTCCAGGGAATCCTTGTGGTCGGCCCAGAACTGCACGCCGAGGGTGATGCGTTCATTGGTCAGGAAGCGCTCGCGATACTCCCACCACGGGGAGATCTTCTCGGCCGGCCGGTTCATCAGATCGAGGATCTTCTGCTGGGGCTGCGCCTGCCTCAGGAGCGCGCGCAGTTCATGGCGGCTGAAGCCATCGCGCTCCGCAACCTCGTTGATGAACTGTGCAATCTCGGGACGCTTGACGTCGAAGCCCGGCTCGGGCCCGGTCTGCGCCTGCGCGGACGCTTGCGCGCAGGCGAGCAGCGCGAAGATGAGACACAGGTGCTTGTTCAACTACGACCCGATGAGCTTGCGGCGTGAATACAGCGCCATGAGAATACCGAAGCCCGCGAGGAGCGTCACGACTGAGCTGCCGCCGTAACTCACCAGCGGCAAGGGCACGCCGACCACCGGCAAGAGACCCGTCACCATGCCGGCGTTGATGAATACGTAGACGAAGAAGGTCAGTGCCAGGCTGCCGGCGAGCAGCCGCGCGAACGTGTCCTGCGTCTGGGTCGCCAGATAAATCGAGCGGCCGACGACGAACGCATACAGCAGCAACAGCAGCAGCAGTCCGAGCAGGCCAAACTCCTCGCCCACGACCGCGAAAATAAAGTCGGTCGAGCGTTCGGGGAGGAATTCCAGCTGCGCCTGGCTGCCATTCATCCAGCCTTTGCCGAACACGCCACCGGAGCCGATGGCGATCTGCGACTGGATGATGTGATAGCCGGCGCCAAGCGGATCGGTCTGCGGATTGAGGAAAGTGAGTACGCGCTTTCTCTGGTAGTCATGCATGAAACTCCAGCCGAACCAGGCCGCGGCTGCCGCGAGCGCCAGCAGCGCCAGGATCACGCGGGCGCGCAGCCCCGCGAGGATGATGACCAGCACGCCGGCGGCGGCGATCAGCGCCGCGGTACCCAGGTCCGGCTGGATCGCCACCAGCGCCACCGGCACGAGAATGAGCCCACCGAGCGCCGCCAGCGACACCCACCCCGGCGGCAACGGACGTTCGTGCAGGTACCACGCGCACATCATCGGCACCGACAGCTTCATGAGCTCCGAGGGCTGAAAGCGGAACAGCCCCAGGTTGAGCCAGCGTTGTGCGCCCATGCGGATGTGGCCGATCGCCACCACCACGATCAGCAGAACGCAGCCGCCGGCGTACAGCCAGGGCGCGGAGCGGCGCAGGAAGTTCGGATTGACGCGCGCCAGCAGCAGCATGGCGACCGTGCCAATCAGCAGCCGCACCACGGTGCGCAGCAGGGTGCTCATGCTCTGGCCCGAGGCGCTGTACAGGATCACCAATCCGTAAACCGCGATCAGCGCCAGTCCCACCACCAGCGGCCCGTCGATTTTCAAAGCGAGCAGCACGCGCGCCGCGGTGGTGAGGGTGCGGCGCGCGCGTGAACCGGAGGTGAGTTCCTCGTACATCACGTGCGGGCCGCCTCACCCACGGCGCCTGTTACCGGCGCAGGCGCCGCCGCCGGTGGTGCCGGGGCACCCGGTTTCAGGGTGGCCCCGCCCGATGTGCCCTTGAGGCGACCTTGCTCGTCGAGCAGATAGGCGTCGAGCACCCTGCGCGCCACCGGCGCTGCGTTGCTCGCGCCGAAGCCGGCATTCTCGACGAGCACCGCGACCGCGATGCGCGGCGCCTCCGCCGGTGCGAAGGCGATGAACCATGCGTGATCGCGCAGCCGCTCCGGGACGGTCTTCGCGTTGTATTTCGCGTTCTGCGCAACCGTGTACACCTGGGCTGTTCCGGTCTTCCCCGCGGCCTGATACGCCGCACCCTTGAAGGCGACCGAGGCGGTGCCGCAATAGCGAGCGCAGCGTGTGGTGCCGATCATCGCATCGATCACCACCCCCCAATCTTCAGCGGACACGCCCCTGATCGGGGCACCCTCGATCGGGGCGAGCCACTGCGCGCGCCCGGCCGCCTCGCGCATTCCCTTGACCAATCGCGGGTGAAGGTTGCGACCGCGCTCGGCCAGGATTCCCGTGATGTGAGCGAGCTGCAGCGGCGTCACCAGCAAGTAGCCCTGCCCGATGCCCATGTTGACCGTCTCGCCGGGGAACCACACCTTGTCCTCCGGCCGCTTGAACGCCTTGCGCTTCCACTCCGGGGTCGGCAGCAGGCCCGCCTTCTCGCCGCCGATGTCGATGCCCGTGAACTGGCCGTAGCCGAAGGGCTCGAGGAAGGCCGCCATGCGGTCGATTCCGAGCGTCGAGGCCAGCCGGTAGAAGTACACGTCGGAGGAGCGCGAGATCGCCTCAGGCAGGTCGAGCCAGCCGCGCGGCTCGCCCTTGTCCGCGCGCCACACGTGGCGGCTGCCCGGAAGGTAAAACTCAGCGTTGCAGAACACCTTGGTGTTCGCCTCAATCGTGTGGTCGGTAAGCGCGGCAAGCCCGAGCACCGGCTTGATGGTCGAGCCGGAGGGATACGTGCCGCGCAGCGCGCGGTTGAACAGCGGCCGGTCGATGTCGCTTTGCAGGGCACCGTACTCGGCGGCCGTAATGCCGCGGCCGAACATTGTCGGATCGAAACCCGGCAGGCTCACGAGCGCGAGCACGTCGCCATTGTTGGGATCGAGCGCGACCACGGCACCGCGGTGTCCGGCGAGCGCCTCCTCGGCGGTGCGCTGCACCTTAAGATCGATCGACAGTATGAGATCGTCGCCGGCGGCCGGAGCGCGTGTGCGCAGGTCCGGCACGAAGGCGCCCTGGCGTTCCACTGAGCGCCCCTGGGCGTTCACCAGGATCTCGCGAAAGCCATTGGTGCCGTGCAGCTGCCGCTCGAAGGCGCTCTCGACGCCGAGCTTGCCAATGAGTGAGGTGCCGGCATAGACGGCGCGGTCGATGTGCTTCAGGTCCTGCTCGCTGATCGCTCCCACGTAGCCCAGGGCGTGCACTGCGAGGCTGCCGTTCGGATACCAGCGCGTCTCGCGGGTCTTGATGTCCAGCCCCGGGAATTCGAAGCGCCGCACGGCAAAACGCGCCACTTCCTCGTCCGACATACGCAGGCGGATGGGCACGCTGTCAAAGCCGCGGCTCGAATCGATGGTGCGTTCGATCTCGTCAACGTCATCCGCACGGATGAGCTCGAGCTGTACCAGGGCATCGAGTGTCTTCTGCAGATCCGGGACTTCCTCGGGCACGAGCTCCAGCTGGTAGGCCGGCTGGTTGCCGGCGATCAGTTCGCCGTTGCGATCGAGGATCAGGCCGCGCGCCGGAGGGATCGGCTCGGTGCGTACCCGGTTGCCCTGCGAGAGCTCGGCGTAGTAGTCATGCCGTACCACCTGCAGCATGAACAGACGCGCGATCAGGCCGACGGTGGCGATCGCCATGAGCGCCGCGCAGATGAGCGAGCGCTGATCGAACAGGCGCTGTTCGCGCCAATGGTCCTTGATGATGGTGCCGCTCACGAGCGGCGGCCTGCGGCGTACGCGAAGATGGCCGCGGCCGGCGGCCAGATGAGCGCCCCGGTCAGCGTGTGCACCCAGCGCAGCGCAGTTGTGACCGCATGCCCGGTCCAGCCATCGATCATGAACAGCACGATCTCATAAATAATGAGTGCGGCGAATACGATCAGCGCCTGCTGGATCGCGGACTTGGAGCGGATTCGCTGGTGCTCACGTACCACGATGTAGGTGACTAACGAGAGAGCGAGTGCGTGCTCGCCGAGCACCGGGCCCTGGAAGACATCGAGCGCGAGGCCGGCGAAAAACCCCAGCGCAATACCGCCGGTGCGCGGCGCGTTCACTGACCAGTACAGCACCGCCAGCACCAGGAACGCCGGGCGCAACACGTCGAGCCACGGTGGCAGCGGCAGCACCGTCAGCACCAGTGCGACAAACACGCTGACAAAGAGCCGCCCGCGCCCCTGCGCAATCACTGCTCACCCCCCGGCTTTCCCGGTGCGGTGGCTGCGGGCGGCGCGCTTGCCGGTGGCGCAGGAGCGGCCGTGACTGGTTGCGCTGGCGTGCTCGCTTGCGGGGTCGCGCCTGGCGATCGCGGCTCCGCCGGTTTGCCGCTCAGAGCCTGGGGTTGCATGTCGCGGTTGCCGCTTTTCAGATCACCGCCGAGCGTATTGGGGACGGGCGCTGCCGGGTGGCCCGGGCGGAACCACACCAGCATCACTTCGGAGTCGGTATCGATATGGGCAAGCGGCGCCGCGCGCACCTGCGCCAGCGGCTGCACCGCATCGCGATGCACCTCGGTGACGCGTGCAACCGGGTAGCCTTCCGGAAAGACGCCGCCGAGACCTGAGGTCACCAGCAGATCGCCGGTCTTGATATCAGCGTTGCCCGGCAGGTACGGCAGCGCCAGCGAAGTCGCATCCCCCGCGCCCACGGCAATGGTGCGCAGTCCCGTGCGTTCCACGCGCACTGGCACCGCATGCTCCGGGTCGGTGATGAGGATGACTTCCGCGCTCCACGGTCCGATGTGCGTGGTCTGACCGATCAGCCCCTTGTCATCGAGCACCGCCTGGGCTGCGAACACGCCGTTGGACGCGCCGCGGTTGATGAGGAGTTTCTGCCGCAGGCTGTTCAGCTGGATATTGACGATCTCCGCGGCGAGCCAGTGATCCACCACCGGGGGCAGGGCGGCGCGCAGCCCGCGCAGCTCGCCGTTGTCGCGGGCGAGCGCGTCGTAACGCATTGCCAGCAACTCCAGGTCGCGCTGCCGGGCGCGCAGGCGCGCGTTTTCAGCCTGCAATACGCCGCGTGCCTGGAAGGTTTCCTTCAGCCACGCCCAGGCGGCGGGCGGGGAATTGACGGCGAGCTGGATGGGATAGGCCGCAGCCTCGAGCACATAGCGCACGTGCTCGAGGTAGTGCGCCCGCTGGTCGAGGTACATGACCACGACCGCGAGCGCCGCGTAAAGGGTGAAGCGAAAGCCGGCGGAGCCGCCGCGCGCCTGCAAGGGTCTCCCGGCTGCTGTCCCGAAGGCTGCCACCTAAGACCCGCGCGCTCCTTAAGTTCTCTGCAGTTGGGCTACTCGAGGCCGAAGTGACCCGGACCCAGCTCGTCCATCAGCTCGAGGATTCGTCCGCCGCCGCGCGCGACGCAGGTGAGCGGATCGTCAGCCACCATGACCGGGAGCCCGGTCTCTTCGGTGAGCAGCTTATCGATATCGCGCAGCAGCGCTCCGCCGCCGGTGAGCACGATGCCGCGCTCGGCGACGTCCGCACCAAGCTCGGGAGGCGTCTGTTCGAGTGCCTGCTTGACCGCGCTGACGATGCTCTGCAGCGGCTCCTGCAGCGCTTCGAGGATCTCGTTGCTGTTGAGTGTGAAGCTGCGCGGCACGCCTTCCGAGAGATTGCGGCCCTTCACCGACAGTTCGCGCACCTGCGTGCCGGGATAGGCGGAACCGATCTCGATCTTGATGCGCTCGGAGGTCGCCTCGCCGATCAGGATGCCGTAGTTGCGCCGCACGTAGTTCATGATCGCCTCATCGAAGCGATCACCACCGATGCGCGCGGAGTTGGCGTACACGACGCCGTTCAGCGACAGCACCGCGACCTCGGAGGTACCGCCGCCGATGTCGAGCACCATCGAACCGCGCGGCTCGTGCACCGGCAGTCCCGCGCCGACCGCCGCCGCCATCGGTTCACTCACGATGCGCGACGTTGCGCGCCCCGGCGCCCTCGGCGGACTCGCGGATCGCGCGCCGCTCGACCTGGGTCGAACCGAACGGCACGCACACCAGCACGCGCGGTGAGGGCTTGAGGGTGCGGTTGCCATGCACCTTGTTGATGAAGTATTGAAGCATCTTCTCCGTATAAGTGAAGTCGGCGATGACGCCGTCCTTCATGGGGCGCACCGCGGTGATGTGCCCCGGCGTGCGGCCGAGCATGTTCTTCGCCTCGGTACCCACCGCGACGATTATCTTGCCGCCGCGCGTGGGTTCGTCCTGCACCGCCACCACCGAGGGTTCGTTGAGCACGATGCCCTTGTCGCGCACGTAAATGAGCGTGTTGGCCGTACCCAGGTCGATCGACAGATCGGTGGAAAAATAACCGCGCAGACGTTTGAACATGAAGCAACCGGGGAAGGGCGGCGGGAGACGCCGAAAGTGGCGCGTAATCTAGCAACCGACAGGACATTGAGCAAGGCAACATGTATGATTTTGCGCAGGTTTTCTCATTTCATCGACGCACCTCTCCACTCCCATGAGCCTCACACGCGAGCAGATCGCAAGCATCGCCGCCTTGGCGCGCCTGGAACTCACGCCGGCCGAAATCCCCGTGTACCAGCAGACCCTGTCGCGGATTGTCGACTTCATCGGCGCCCTGGAGCGCGCGCCCACCGCGGACGTCGCCCCGATGGCGCACCCGCTTCCCGGGCTGTCGCAGCGCCTGCGGCCCGACGTCGTCACCGAGGTGGACCGCCACGAGGCGTACCAGTCGAACGCGCCGCAGGTGGCCGCCTCACTGTACCTCGTTCCCAAGGTCATCGAGTGAGGCTCAGGTGAGCGATCTGTACACCGGTACGCTCACGCAGCTGGCCGCTGGGCTGCGGGCACGCAAGTTCTCCAGCGTCGAGCTGGTGACGGCGTTTCTGACGCGCATTGAGGGCGCGCAGGGCAGCCTTAATGCCTTTATATCGGTGACGCGCGAGCAGGCACTTGCCGACGCGGCGGCCGCGGATCGTGCACTGGCCGCCGGCAGCGCCGGCGCGCTGACCGGCGTTCCGATCGCCCACAAGGACATCTTCTGCACCCAGGGCGTGCGCACCACCTGCGGCTCGCGCATGCTCGATAGCTTCGTTTCACCCTACGACGCTACGGTGGTCGCGAAGTTGCAGGGTGCCGGGGCGGTGATGCTCGGCAAGACCAACATGGACGAGTTCGCGATGGGTTCCTCCAACGAGACCAGCTACTACGGGCCGGTGCGCAATCCCTGGAACCCCAAGCTCGTGCCCGGCGGCTCCTCCGGCGGCTCGGCCGCGGCNNACCGGCGGCTCGATCCGCCAGCCGGCGGCGTTGTGCGGCATCACGGGACTTAAGCCCACCTACGGGCGCGTCTCGCGCTACGGCATGATCGCGTTCGCCTCGAGCCTCGACCAGGCGGGCGTGCTCACCGCCGGCGCCGCGGATGCGGCGCTGATGCTGCGCGAGATGGCGGGGTTCGACGCCAACGATTCCACCAGTGTGGACACGCCGGTCCCCGACTACGTCGCCACGCTCGAGCAGCCGCTCGCGGGGCTGAAGATCGGCCTGCTGCAGGAGTTCTTTGACAAGGGCCTCGATCCGGAAAACGAGCGGCGGGTGCGCGAGGCGCTCCAGGTGTACGAGCAGCTGGGAGCGAAACTCACGGTGGTCAGTCTGCCGAACCTGCCGCTGTCGGTGCCGGTGTACTACGTGGTCGCGCCCGCCGAGTGCTCTTCGAACCTCGCACGCTTCGACGGCGTGCGCTTCGGCCATCGCTGTGAAAACCCGCGCGATCTCACCGACCTCTACCGGCGCTCGCGCGGCGAGGGTTTCGGCGCGGAAGTGAAGCGGCGCATCATGACCGGCACCTACGTGCTGTCGGCCGGTTACTACGACGCCTACTATCTGAAGGCACAGCGCGTGCGGCAGCTCATCAGCGCCGATTTCGGCCGCGCGTTTAAGGACGTGGACGTGCTCATGGGGCCCACCACGCCCACACCGGCTTTCGCAATCGGTGCGAAGACGGCCGATCCCATCACCATGTATCTGAACGACATCTACACCATCGGCGCCAACCTCGCGGGCCTGCCGGCGGTGTCGATTCCCTGCGGCTTCGTGCAGGACCTGCCGGTGGGCCTGCAGATCGTCGGTCCGCACTTCAGCGAGGCGCGCATTCTCGCCGTCGCGCATGCCCTGCAACGCGCCACCGACTGGCACACGCGCCTGCCACCGGGGTATGCATGAGCGCCTGGGAAACCGTCATCGGACTGGAGATCCACGCGCAGCTCGCGACCCGGTCCAAGATCTTCTCCGGTTCCGCCACGACCTATGGGGCCCCTCCCAACGCGCAGGCGAATCTCGTGGACCTGGGCTACCCGGGAGTGCTGCCGGTGCTGAATGCCGAGGCGGTGCGCATGGCGGTAAAGCTGGGTCTGGCGATCAGTGCGCGCATCGCGCCGCGCTCGGTATTCGCGCGCAAGAACTACTTCTACCCGGACCTGCCGAAGGGCTACCAGATCAGCCAGTACGAGTTGCCGATCGTCGCCGGCGGGGTGCTCGACATCCAGCTCGAGGACGGCAGTTCCAAGCGCGTCGGCATCACCCGCGCGCACCTCGAGGAAGACGCCGGCAAGTCGCTGCACGAGGGGCTGCCGGGGGTCACCGGCATCGACCTGAACCGCGCCGGTACGCCGCTGGTGGAGATCGTTTCCGAGCCGGATATGCGCTCTGCCAAGGAAGCCGTCGCTTATATGAAAAAGGTGCACACCCTGGTGCGCTACCTGGAGATCTGCGACGGCAACATGCAGGAAGGCTCGTTCCGCTGCGATGCCAACGTCTCGGTGCGCAAGAGCGGCGCGGACAAGTTCGGCACGCGCGCGGAAATCAAGAATCTCAATTCCTTCCGCTACATCGAGCGCGCCATCAATTACGAGGTGCAGCGGCAGATCGAGCTCATCGAGTCCGGCGGCAAGGTGGTGCAGGAGACGCGTCTTTACGATCCGGACAAGGGCGAGACGCGCTCCATGCGCTCCAAGGAAGAAGCCAACGACTATCGCTACTTCCCTGACCCGGACCTCCTGCCGGTGGTGCTGGAGGAGAAGTTCATCGAGTCGGTGCGCGCGAGCCTGCCGGAACTGCCGGACCAGAAGGCCGCGCGCTTCGTCTCGCAGTACGCCCTGTCGGCCTACGACGCGGGGGTGCTGACTGCGAGCCGCGAGCTCGCGGACTACTACGAGAACGTCGTGCGTGAAGTGCCGCAGGAGCCCAAGCTCGCCGCGAACTGGGTCATGGGCGAGTTCGCCGCGGCCCTGAACAAGGACGGCCTCGACGTCACATCCGCCAGGGGCAAGGTGCCGCCGCAAAACCTGGGCGGCCTGCTGTTGCGCATCTCGGACCAGACCGTCTCCGGCAATGTCGCCAAAGTCGTGTTCGCGACGATGTGGTCGAGCGGCGCGCTCGCGGACACGGTGATCGCGGAGCAGGGCCTCAAGCAGATCACGGACGCTGCCGCCATCGAACGCGTGATTGACGAAGTGATGGCGAAAAGCCCCGGCCAGCTCGCCGACTATCGTGCGGGCAAGGACAAGCTGTTCGGCTTTTTTGTCGGCCAGGTGATGAAGGCGACCGGCGGCAAGGCAAACCCCGCGCAGGTGAACGAACTGCTGCTGCGCAAGCTGCGCGGCTAAGCGTCCGGCAGATGATGACCGATCTCGTTCGCCGCTTCATTTTCGAAAAGCGGCCCGTGCGCGGCCATTGGGTGCGCCTCGAGAGTGCGTGGCGCGACCTGCGCGCCCACGCCGATTACCCACCGGCGGTGCGGGATCTGCTCGGCCAGGCGGTCGCCGCCTCGGTACTGCTGGCGGCAACTCTGAAGTTCCGCGGCACCCTGACTTTCCAGCTGCAGGGCGACGGCGCGCTGAATCTTCTCGTGGCCCAGTGCACGCACGATTTTCGCCTGCGGGCGGTGGCGCGCTTCGACGCTGTGGCGATCGGGGATCTCGCGGGTGACGCACGGCGCGGCGCGGTGTTCCGGCAGCTCGTGGGCACGGACGGCAAGATCACCGTGACCATCGAAGCGGATGAAAAAAGCATGCGCTATCAGGGCGTCGTGCCCCTGGCTGGTACTTCGCTCGCAGAATCGCTGGAGGCGTACTTCGCGTCCTCGGAACAGCTGCCGACGCGTGTGCTGCTCGCCGCCGACGACACACATGTCGCCGGGCTCCTCGTGCAGAAGCTTCCCGATGCCGACGCGGACCATCCGGAGGAAATGGCGGCTACATGGGAGGAGGCGCAGCGGGGTATCGAGCGTCTGGACGCGGAGCTGATGGTGCAAGCGCCGGTCGAAAAGCTGCTCGCGCAGGGGTTCCCGGGGCGCGACTTGCGCCTGTTTCGCGGCGCGCCGGTGCAGTTCGAATGCCGCTGCAGCTCCGGACGGGTCGCGGGGCTTTTGCGCGCGCTGGGCGAGGATGAGGTGCGCGACGTATTGAAAGAGCAGGGCGCCGTGACCGTGACCTGCGAGTTCTGCCACCGCCCCTATCGGTTCGACGCGGCAGACGTAGAGACCCTTTTCTCTGGGGGTCACGCCCAGGGTGGATCAGCCGCGATTCACTGAGCCCAGAAAGTCGCCGGACTGTCTCAATAGTGGGATAATAATGCCGGCTCAGCGCTAGATCAGGACACAAAGTGCTTCATCCTGGATATCGCAGATGATTGGGTAATCGCGACCCGATAACGCCAATACACACCCGGCACCGGCCCTGTTAACGCCGCACCGAGGCTGCGTGGACTCCCTGTTCCGGCGACGCGCAAGCGCGCCAAATTGACCACCAGGTACGACTGCACCGCGAATGGCCGCGAGCAACTGCCCCCATTACTTAAAGAAATGTACAATTCCTCAAATGGTTGCCTCGCATCCCCTCCTGCTGAAGTGGCTGCGCGCCGCGGGTGAACCCTCCCGGCTGCGCCTGCTGGCGCTGTGCACCGAGGCGGCGTTCAGCGTTTCCGACCTCGCTCACGCGCTGACCCAAAGCGAACCGCGCGTATCCCGGCACCTTAGGATCCTGTGCGAAGCCGGACTTATCGAGCGCCTACGACAGGGGCAGTGGGTCCACTACCGCCTCACGGGAAGCGCACCGGCGGCGAGTTTCGTGCGCGGATTGCTGGCACAACTGGAGCGCCGCGACCCGGTGTTACTCGCGGATATGAGCGCGGCACGCGCGCTCGCCGTGCCCGAACGCCAGGACCTCGCACACGCTGCGCACTCGCGCCTGGGCCGCGCGCTGGCCGGATTTGCCGCAGCCAGCGGGCTCACGGCACCTCTGGGTTCGGTGCTGGTTGTGGGTGTGCATCACCCGCAGCTGCTCGAGGCTTGCGCCGCGGCGGCGCGGCAGTGCACGGCCATCGCACATTCGCGCCGCGCGGCTCAGGCCGCCGTGGCGTTTTCACAGCGGCGCGGCTTTACCTGCCGTGTGCTGAAGCCCGTGAGTGCCACGGCGTCGGGAGCCGAGGGACTGGCGCGAGCCGGAGCGGCTTTCGATGCGGTGGTCCTGGATCACCCCGCGACCGGCGGCGATGCCCTGGCGCGCCTGCTGGCGGAGGCCCGGGCGCTCATGGCCCCGGCGGGACGCCTGTGGATTTTTGAGCGCTACGAATCCCTCGAGAGCGCACACGAGCGCGTGGTGGAGCATCCGCTGGCGCGGCTGCGGCGATTGCTGGGCGCTGCGGGCCTACAGTGTCAGCGCCTGGGGCCGATTGAGGCCGATGGCGAGCACGTACTGGCAGCTGTCAGCCGCATTGCCGCGGCGCTGCCTGCCGAGCTCGTCAGTTCCGGCGCCACGCTCGCCGCGGGTCCGCGCACATGAGTCAACAGCCGACTGCGATCCGCGTGTCGTTCGAATTCTTTCCACCGGCCGATGCCGCAATGGAAGCAACATTGTGGAGTTCGGTCGAGCGCCTGGCGCCGCTCGCGCCGCATTTCGTGTCGGTGACCTACGGCGCCGACGGCTCCACGCGCGAGCGGACCCACAACATCGTGACGCGCATCCGGGATGAAACCACGCTCACCGGCGCGCCGCACCTGACCTGCATCGGCGCCACGCGCGGGGAGATCCTCGACATCGCGCGCGCTTACTGGGACCAGGGCATCCGTCAGCTGGTCGCGCTGCGCGGTGATCCGCCGCGCGGACATGGCGGCTACCGGCCGCACCCGGATGGCTTTGCCTATGCGGCGGACCTGGTCGCCGGACTCAAGCGGCTCGCACCCTTCGATGTCTCGGTCGCCGCGTACCCTGAGGTTCATCCGGAGGCACGCTCCGCGGATGCGGACCTCGCCAATCTTAAGCGCAAGATCGATGCCGGGGCCACACGCGCCATCACGCAGTTCTTCTACGACACCGAAGTGTTCGTGCGCTTCCGGGATCGCTGCGTCGCCGCCGGTATCGGCGCGCCGATCGTGCCGGGGATTCTTCCCATCACCCGCTTTCCGCAGGTGCTGCGCTTCGCACAGTCATGCGGCGCGGGGATTCCGCAGTGGCTGCACGAGCGTTTCAGCGGCCTTGACGAGGACCCCGAGACGCGCCGCCTGATCGCCGCGAGCGTCGCCATCGAGCAGGTACAGGCGCTTGCCCGCCACGGCGTGCAGGAGTTTCATTTCTATACTCTCAATCGCGCCGAACTCACTTACGCCATCTGCCATGCGCTCGGGCTGCGCCCGCAGCGCCCGGCGGCGGCGGTGGCGGCAGTGGTAGCGACACCATGAGTGCCCGCGGGCACAGCGCACCGCGCGCGGATCGCGATGCCGCCGCCGGTGCCGCCGCCACCGCGGCGCCGTTCGCGGTCGAGCCGGCGGACGAAACCGAGCGCCGCACACGCATCGAGCGCCTCAGCGAGCTCCTGCGGGAGCGCATCGTGGTTCTCGACGGCGCCATGGGCACCATGATCCAGCAGCATCGCCTGGAGGAGCGTGACTTCAGGGGCGAGCGCTTCGCCACGCACGGCCGCGACTTGCGGGGCAACAACGACATTTTGACGCTCACCCGGCCGGAGGTGATCGCCGGAATTCACCGCGCCTATCTCGCGGCCGGCGCCGGCATCATCGAAACCAACACCTTCAATTCCAACTCGGTGTCGCAGGCGGACTACGCGCTGCAGGCGCTGGTGCCCGAGCTCAACTACAAGGCCGCACGCCTGGCGCGCGCGGCGGCGGACGAATTCGCAAAAACCACCGGGGAGCCGCGCTTCGTCGCCGGGGCATTCGGGCCCACGACCCGCATGAGCTCGCTATCGCCCGATGTCAACGATCCGGGCTTCCGCAGCGTCAACTTCGATGACCTGGTGGCAACCTACCTGGACGCGGCGCGGGCGCTGCTGCTCGGCGGCGTCGATCTGCTGCTGATCGAGACGGTCATCGACACGCTGAACGCCAAGGCCGCCATCTACGCGGCGCTCACGCTGTTCGATGAGACCGGCGTGACTGTGCCGCTGGCGATTTCCGGCACCATCACCGATGCTTCTGGCCGGATCCTCTCCGGACAGACCACCGAGGCGTTCTGGAATTCGATCCGCCACGCACAGCCGCTGTTCGTCGGACTTAATTGCGCGCTGGGCGGCAGGCAGCTGCGGCCCTATATCGCCGAGCTCGCCGCCGTCGCCGACACCTACGTGTGCGCCTATCCCAACGCCGGCCTGCCCAATGCGTTCGGCGAGTATGACGAGTCGCCGGCAGAGACTGCCGGCATCCTGCAGGAATATGCGGAAAGCGCACTGGTTAACGTGGTGGGCGGCTGTTGCGGCACGACGCCCGAACATATCCGGCTGCTGCATGCGGCGGTTGCCGGTCGCGCGCCGCGCCAGCTCGCCGTGCAGCCGGTGAAGTGCCGCTTAAGTGGGCTCGAGCCGCTCAACATCGACGCCACGACGCTGTTCGTGAACGCCGGCGAGCGCACCAACGTCACCGGATCCGCCAAATTCCGCAAACTCATCGAGGCGGGCGACTATGCGACCGCTCTGGAGGTGGCGCGCCAACAGGTGACGAGTGGCGCACAGATCATCGACGTCAACATGGATGAGGGCATGCTGGATTCGGAAGCCGCGATGGTGCGCTTCCTCCACCTCGTGGCCGCCGAGCCGGATATCGCGCGCGTGCCGGTGATGATCGATTCCTCCAAGTGGTCGGTGATCGAGGCCGGCCTGAAATGCGTGCAGGGCAAGGCCATCGTCAACTCCATCAGCATGAAGGAGGGCGAGGAGGTGTTCCTGGAGCACGCCCGCAAGGTGCGCCGCTACGGCGCCGCCGCGGTGGTCATGGCCTTTGATGAGCAGGGGCAGGCCGAGACGGTCGAGCGCAAGGTGGCGATCTGCACACGTGCCTACAACCTGCTGACATCCCGGGCGGGTCTGGCGTCCGCAGACATCATTTTCGATCCCAACATCTTCGCCATCGCCACTGGCATCGAGGAACACAACGCCTACGGACTGGCCTTCATCGAGGCGACACGCCGCATCAAGCGCGAGCTGCCGCACGTGCTGGTGTCCGGCGGGGTGAGCAACGTGTCGTTTTCCTTCCGCGGCAACGATGCGGTGCGCGAGGCCATGCACTCGGTGTTCCTGTATCACGCCATCGCCGCCGGCATGGACTTAGGCATCGTCAACGCCGGGCAGCTGGCCATCTACGCGCAGATCGACCCGGAGCTGCGCGACGCGTGCGAGGACGTGATCCTGAACCGCCGCGCGGATGCCACGGAGCGGCTGCTGGAGCTCGCCGCGCGCTTCAAGGGCGACGGCGCCGCGCGCCGCCGCGAGGACCTGGGCTGGCGCAATCTGCCGGTCGGGAAGCGTATCGAGCACGCCCTCGTCAAGGGCATCGATGACTACATCATCGAGGACACCGAGGGTGCGCGGCTTGAGTTCGAGCGACCGCTGCAGGTTATCGAAGGCCCGCTCATGGACGGCATGAACGTGGTCGGCGATCTGTTCGGCGCGGGCAAGATGTTCCTGCCGCAGGTAGTCAAGAGCGCGCGGGTGATGAAGCGCGCGGTGGCGCACCTGGTGCCGTTCATCGAAAAGAGCAAGGATGCCAGGGCGCGGCGCAGCAACGGCCGCATCGTGATTGCCACCGTCAAAGGCGATGTGCACGACATCGGCAAGAACATCGTCGGCGTGGTACTGCAATGTAACAACTTTGAAGTCATTGACCTCGGCGTCATGGTGCCGTGCGAGAAGATTCTCGAGGCCGCGCGGCGCGAGCAGGCGGACTTCATCGGTCTTTCGGGTCTTATCACGCCGTCGCTGGATGAGATGGTGTACGTCGCGAAGGAGATGCAGCGCCAGGGTTTCGAGGTGCCGCTCCTCATCGGCGGCGCGACCACGTCCCCGGCCCACACCTCGGTAAAAATCGCGCCGCAGTACCACCCGCCCGTCGTCTATGTGAAGGATGCTTCCCGCTGCGTGGGCGTGTGCCAGACGCTGACCCAGCCCGAACAGCGCGCGGCGTTCATCGCCAGGGTCGGCGAGGAGCACGAGCGCCGGCGCCAGCAGCACGCGGCCAAGAAGGTCAAGGTCCCGGAGCTGTCGCTCGCCGCGGCGCGCGCCAACCGTCGTCCCATCGACTGGGCCGCGTACAACCCGGTAGCGCCGCGTGTGCCCGGCGTGCAGCGCTTCGACGACTACCCATTGAGCGAACTGCTCGGCTACATCGACTGGATGCCGTTCTTCAACGCCTGGGAGTTCGCCGGAAAATTTCCCGACATCCTCACGGATCCCAAGGTGGGGGAGGCCGCGAGCAACCTGTACGCCGACGCGCGCCGCATGCTGAAGACGCTCATCGCCGAGCGCTGGCTTACGGCGCGCGCCGTGGTGGGCCTGTTCCCCGCCAACGCCGTCGGCGACGACGTGGAGATCTACACCGGGGAGGCGCGCGCGGGACTCCTGACCACACTGAATTTCCTGCGGCAGCAAAAGCCCAAGCCCGATGGTCAGCCGCACGAGTGTCTGGCCGACTACGTCGCGCCGCGCGCCGCCGGAGTTGCCGACTATTTCGGCGCCTTCGCGGTCACCGCCGGTATCGGCATCGAGGCGCACGTCGAGCGCTTTCAGCGCGCCCACGACGACTACTCTGCGATCATGTTGAAAGCACTCGCCGACCGGCTCGCCGAAGCCGCGGCCGAGCACTTTCACGAGCGCGTGCGGCGCGAGCTGTGGGGTTACGCTGCCGCCGAAGGTCTCACCAACGAGCAGCTGCTGCGCGAGGAGTATCGCGGCATCCGTCCGGCGCCGGGCTACCCGGCGTGCCCGGATCACACTGAAAAGGCCAAGCTCTGGAGCCTGCTCGACGCCGACACTAACGCCGGCATCCGTCTCACCGAATCCTACGCCATGTACCCGACGGCCGCGGTCAGCGGCTGGTACATCGCGCATCCGCAGGCGCGTTACTTTGCGCTCGGCAAGATCGATCGCGAGCAGGTGCAGGACTACGCGCGCCGCAAGGGCCTCGCGCTGACCGAGGCCGAGCGCTGGCTGTCGCCGAGTCTCGGCTACGAGCCCTAAGTTCATTGGCCAAAATCGCCTGCGGCGATTTTGGCAGACATCAGCTTCGTTTCCGCCGGCGAAAGGCGTGACTTTCGCCGGCTGCGGCGGTGACCATACGCTTGGGCCGTAGCTTCAGTGCGAGTTGCGGCGCTCATGTTCGATGGCGTGCAGGTACTGCGCACCGCCCAGTTCGCGCATCTGCCCGAGAATCCATTCGCGCCGCTCGTTCACGTAGCGCGACGGCCGGTCCACACGCAAGAGATGCGGGTTGGGCAGCACCGCGGCGAGCAGCGCCGCATCGCGTGAGTTCAGGCTGCGCGCGGACTTGTGCCAGAAGTGCTGTGCCGCGGCCTGCACGCCGTAAATGCGATCGCCGAATTGCGCAATGTTCAGGTACATCTCCAGGATACGCTCCTTCGGCCACAACACCTCGATCAATACGGTGAACCAGGCTTCCAGACCCTTGCGTACGAAGCTGTGTCCGTTCCACAGAAACAGGTTCTTCGCCACCTGCTGCGAAATGGTGCTGGCGCCCCGCAGCCGCCTGCCGTGCTCGCTGGCGCGCACCGCTTCGCGGATGGAGTTGAAATCGAAACCGGCGTGAAACGGGAACTGCTGATCCTCCGCGGCGATCACCGCGATCGCCACGTGCGGGGAGATCTGTTCCAGGCTCGCCCATTTAAATTCGGTGCGATAGTCGCGCACGCCCGCAGACCACGCCGCGGCGCGCGCCTCCAGCATGAACGCGCTGGTGGTGGGATGCAGCCAGCGCAACATGAGCACCGGCAGCGCGGTGATCACCAGACACGCCAGCGCCAGCAGGACCAGACCCTTTAAGAGCCTCCCGAGCAGTCCGCGACGCCGCGGGGAATCATGGGCGCTGCGCTGTGTTTTGGTTGCGGGCCGCGCCACAACCCGCTAGGTCGTGACGCGGCGTGCCGACACGATCACCACGTCCTCCATAGGGGCGTCCGTGTAGCCCTGGCGCCGGCCGGTGCCGACACCGGCGATTTTATCGATGGCGTCCATTCCCTCGGTGACGCGCCCAAAAACGGCGTAGCCGAAGTCGCGCGGACCATGGTCGAGGAAGGCATTGTCGGCGAGGTTCACGAAGAACTGCGAGGTGGCGCTGTTGATGTCGCTGGTACGAGCCATCGACAGGAAGCCGCGGCCGTTCTTCAGGCCGTTCTTGGCCTCGTTGGCAATCGCCGCGCGGGTCTTCTTGTTGGCGAAGTCGGCGGTGAGACCGCCGCCCTGGATCACGAAGCCTGGCACGATGCGATGAAAGATGGTGCCGTCGAAGAATCCATCGTCCACGTAGCGCAGGAAGTTCTCCACCGTTACCGGTGCCTCCTTGGCAAAAAGCTCCACCGTGAAAGGGCCATGTGAGGTTTCGAATCGGATCATTGTTGTCCTTCCGTCATGCGCTCAAATCCCGCCAGGTCGCGGTGCGAGCGTACGTGACGCATGCCGGCGAGGACAAGCTCGCGGCGCACCTCTGCGGCCTGGGTGGCGCCGTGCTCGAGCAGCAGCCACCCGTCGGACGCGAGGTGCCTGCCCGCTCCACGGATGATTGCCCTAAGGCAGGCAAGCGCATCGCTTCCCGGCGTGAGCGCCAGCCGCGGCTCATGCGCCAGGCGGCCCAGGTGCGGATCGGCCGCGGCGACGTAGGGTGGGTTGCTCACCAGCAACTCGAAGAGCTCGTCCCGCAGCGGTTCGAACCAGCTGCCCAGGCGGAATTCAACGCCGGTAATCCCCAGCGCCGCGGCGTTGGCCCGTGCCACGTTCAGCGCCTCCGCCGAAACATCGCTCGCCAGCACGCGCCACGCGGGCCGTTCGCTTGCCAGCGCCAGCGCAATGGCGCCCGAACCGGTGCCAAGGTCCGCGACGCGGGCGTGCTCGGCAGGCCACAACGCCAGCGCCCGTTCCACCAGCAGTTCGGTCTCCGGGCGCGGGACGAGCACCGCTGGGGAGACCTTAAGCCGCAGGGTCCAGAAGTCCTTTTCTCCAGTCAGGTACGCGACCGGCTCCCCGGTGGCGCGACGCTCAAGCAGGACGCGGTAGCGCCCGGCAGCCTTTGTCCCTGGCGCTGTTTCCGGGTGCGAACGCAATCGCGCGCGCGTCACACCCAGCACGTGCGCCAGCAGCAGCTGCGCGTCCAGGTCCGGGGTTGCCTCGCTCCCCGCAGCCGCCGGGCTGGCGTGCAGCCGCTGTACCCCCTCGGCGAGCAGCGTCGCGACGGTCGGATTGGTTGTCATGCGCAGCTTCGCTCCGGACCGGTAATATGCACCAATGACAAACAACCTGTACCCACCCTCGCGACCGCAGGCGGTGGGGGAGATTCTCGACACGGCATTCAGGATATTTCGCGCCACGCTGCTGAAATGCCTGCCGTTCGCCGCGCTGTCATTGCTCGCCGGGCAGTTGGCGAACATCTATAACCTGCTCAAGGGCGGCCCGTTGCAGCAACGCCTTGCGGCGCACGATTCGGTCTGGTGGCTGCTGGAAATTATTGGCTACGCCCTTGCTCTGATGTTTACCAGCGCCATTGTGCGGCGGCAGTGCGCCATTGCCAGCGGCCAGCCGGCGTCCCCGCAGGGCGAGTTGGGCTCGGCGCTGCGGCTCGTGCCGGGTCTGTTCGTGGTGTCGCTGCTGTTCGCACTGGCGACTATCGCGGGGCTGGTGCTCTTCGTCATACCAGGCCTGTACATTTGGACCAGACTCGCGTGTGCGCCCACGGCATACCTCTTGACCGGCCGCGGGGTGTCCGCGAGCCTCAGCTATAGCTGGCAGCTGACGGCCGGCCACGTCTGGCGCCTGTCGCTGATCTGGAGCGTCGCGTTCGTGCTGTTGATTGTTTTTTACGTGCTGGCGGGGGTCATCGCTACCGTCATCGCCGTGCCCTTCGCGCTCGGCGATATCGCCCTGATCACCGCGATCACGGCCACCGTGTTCGTGATCCTGGGTTCGGTCGGCACGCCGTTCTACACCGCGCTCTCGCTTGCGGTGTTCGGGGATCTCTCCTTGCGTAAAGAGGGCACGGATCTCGCCGCACGCCTCTCCCCGCCGGGCTAGTCCATGCGCCGCGCTTTTCTGGCGCTTGTCATTGCGCTCGCCGGCGTGCCACTCGCGCAGGGACGCGACGCACTGGCGGCGATCGATGCCTGCCTGCCGCAGCTGGATGCCGGCCTGGATGTCGGCTACCAGCGCATCGCAGAGCGCTGCCCGGATCTCACAGCGAGTCTCGTGGCGAGTCCGTGGGGCGCGTGGCTGCCGCACGACTGGTATCAGCCCCACAACCAGTTGTCCGTCGACGGACTGGCGGAGCTGCGGGCCCTGCTGGTGCGCGAGTCGGCAGCCACGGCGCCCGGCCATGAACCGCGCACCGCTACCGTGAGCGGCGTGCTGAAGGCGCTGTCTGTAGCCGATCATCCCCGGGGCTGGTGGGAGCGCTTCAAGAACTGGCTCCACGAACTGTTCGCGCGGCCGCCGGCCGCTGAGGACAGTTGGCTGCAGCGCCTGCTCGTGCGACTACATCTCCCGCCGATACTTGGACGCTGGATCGTGTGGGTTGCGCTGGCTCTTGTGACCGCCTTGGGGCTGGCCATTGTGGTCAACGAGCTGCGGATCGCAGGATGGCTGCCTTCCCGGCGCGGTGGCGGCGCGCGCGCGCGTACCGCAGCCGCCGGGGCTGCCGGCGGCGTGGGGCTCGAGGAGCTGGAGCGTGCGAGTCTTTCCCAACAGCCGCGTCTGCTGCTCGAGCTGGTGGCGGCACGACTCACGCAACTGTCGCGCCTCCCGCCAGCGCGCGCGCTCACGGTGCGCGAGTTGAGCAGGGCCGCGCGGCTCGAGGCTGCGGCCGATCGTGCCCGCCTGAGTGAGCTGGCGGCGACCTGCGAGCGCGTGCGCTTTTCAGATGAGGAGGTCGAGCCCGCGATGCTCGCGCGCGCCCTCGCGCAGGGGCGCGAGTTGCTCGCATCACTCGATGCCCCCGTCACGCAGCCGCAGGGCGCTTGAGAGGGCGCGGGTGCACGAACGCCTGATCACTCTTGGCTGCGCGCTCGCTGCGCTGCTGGTGTGTGCGACGCTGTTCCGGGGTGAAGTACCGGGCGCGCACCGCGTCGTGCGGCCAACGACCGCCGAGCGGGAGGGCAACGGACTGATGGGGGCGATGACGTGGCTGCGCGGGGAGGGCATCCGCACAGTGTCGCTGCGCGAGCGCTTCGACACGCTGGCGGCGCGGCGCGATCTGCCCGCGACGGGCAATCTGCTGATCCTGACGCTACCCATAGCGATCCCGCTGAGAACCACGGAGCTGAGCGCCGTCAATGCCTGGGTGCGCTCCGGCAACACGCTGCTGGTGCTCGCCGCGCTCTCGGACCGACCGGACTGGGGCCGCTCCGGACCGATGTTCCACAGCGATCTGCAGGCGCTCACCGGCCTCGACGTGGAGGCGGTGCGCGCGGGCTCAGCCAACGCGCAATCCGACGCAGCGCCCGACACAGCGGCGGACGCTGATCACAAAGCGAGCGATGCCGGCGCGCAGCTTCTGGAAGCGACGCGCGCTCTGGCGCAGCCGCGACCGGGCACTCTGGTACCTAACAGGCCGCACGCCTACCTGCGCGGCGTTGCCACCGCAACTGCGTGGTCCGATTACGCGCCGCACGCATGGACCGTGACGATCCCACGCAACGGGTTTGTGCTGTCGCTCGCCCACGAGCGCGAAAACAGTGCGGACGTGTTATGGGTGCGCACCCAGGGGGCCGGAACGACCATCGTGAGCGGTTTCGGATCGCTCTTCAGCAATCGCGCACTGGGACTTGCGGACAACGCGCGCCTGCTTGCCAATATCGTAGCCAACGCGGTGGGCCCGGCGGGCGCGGTGTTGTTCGACGACGAGCACCAGGGGCTGACCACTGCCTATGATCCGGCCAAGTTCTACCGCGACCCGCGCCTGTACGCGACCCTCGGGGTGCTCGGCGCGCTCTGGTTCACGTGGGTGCTCGGGGGTACGCGGCTGCGGCTGCCACAGACGCGGCGCAACGCCCCACGGGAAGTGGAACTGGTGCGTGCCACCGGCGGGTTTCTCGCGCGGGTGCTGCGGCCGGCGACCGCCGCGCGGCGTATGTTCGAACATTTTTTTTCCCGCCTGCGTGCGCTCACGCGCCACGGCGGCGAGGACGGCAACCCGCCCTGGGAGTGGCTCGAACAGCATCCGCGGCTCGCGCGCGAGGACGTGCTGCAGCTGAAGGAATGGTATGCCGGTGCATATTCTGACCAGCGCGTGCCGCTCGCACGCCTGCACAATCTCATGGTTCGCACGCAAAGGCGGCTCGCCGCATGAAGGCATCGATCCAACAGCTGCAAGACTCTCTCGCACGGGAACTGGGACGCGTGGTCATCGGCGCCGACGCCGCCGTGCGTCAACTGGTGATCGCGCTCGTGGCCCGCGGTCACGTGCTGGTGCAGGGCGTACCGGGCCTTGGCAAGACGTTGCTGGCCAAGGCGCTGGCGCGCGCCCTGGGCGGCGAGTTCAAGCGCATCCAGGGCACGGCCGACCTCATGCCCAGCGACATCACCGGCGTGCATGTGTTCGATGAGGCGCAGCGCACGTTCGTGTTCCGCCCCGGACCCCTGTTCGCCGATGTCGTACTGGTGGATGAGATCAACCGCGCGGGGCCGAAGACACAGTCGGCGCTGCTGGAAGCAATGGAAGAGCGGCAGGTGAGCGTCGAGCGCGCCGCCTGGCAGTTGCCCGAGGACTTCCTGGTCATCGCGACGCAGAACCCGCGTGAATTCGAAGGCACCTACCCCCTGCCAGAGTCGCAGCTCGATCGCTTCATGCTGCGCATTGACATGGACTACCCGGCGCGCGAGGCGGAAGCGCAGATCCTCAGCCGCTACGGCGGCGTCACGCTCGCAGCACAGGCGGCGCTCGCGGACGTCACGGCGCTGGGGCGGGCGACACTGGCCGAAGCGCGCGCCGAAGCCGATGGGATTCGGGTCGCGGAGGCGCTGGTGGCGTACGTGCTTGATCTTGCGCGCGCCTCGCGCGAGCACGCGCGACTGACATTGGGACTCTCGACACGCGGTGCGCTGGCGCTGTTGAAGGCGGCGCGCATCACCGCAGGCCTGCGCGGCGGTGAGTTCGTGACGCCCGACGATGTGAAGGAAGCGGCGGTGAGCGTGCTGGCCCACCGCCTGGTGCTGACCCCGGAAGCCGCGCTCGAGGGCACGAGCGACGCTGAAATAGTGCGCACATTACTGGCCGAGACGCCGGTCCCGCGCTGAAGTTGCCCATGCACCTGGCACGCCGCGTCTACCTGCTCGCGCTCCTGACGGCGGTGTTGGCGATCGCCGCCATCTGGTCGCAGGAGCGCGAAGTCGGGCTGCTGTGGAGAGTTAGTCTGGCGCTGCTGCTGTCCGGACTCGCGCTCGAGGGGCTGCTGGTGCGTCGCGCGTCATTGCAGGTGCGGATCGCCACGGCGGCGCGCGCCTACCTTGGACAATCCCAGCCGGCGGCCTTCGCATTCGAAAACGGCGCGGCCCGTCCGCTCACCCTCGAATACGCTCCCGCGGTGCCGGCGGGCTTTGACACGGACGCGCAGGTGCGGCGCGTGACGGTACCCGCTCGCGGCGCGGCGCAGGATCCGCTGGCGTTGCTGCCGGTGCGGCTTGGGTCCCAGCAGTGGCCACCAGTGCCGGCGCGCCTGTTAGGTCCCCTGGGCCTCGCCTGGTGGAGCGTGGCCCTGCAGCCGCCAGAGCGGTTGGTGGTGGCACCCGATACGCTGCGTACGCGCGTGCGCCCGCGCGGTATGGGCGGCGGCGCACGGCCGCGGCGCGTGGCGGGCGCGGGCGCGGAGTTGCACCAGCTGCGCGCCTACGTCCGTGGCGACCCACTGGCGCGCATCGACTGGAAGGCCACCGCGCGAGCCGGGGCCCTGGTTACGCGCGAATTCAGCGAAGACCAGCATCTGGATATCCTCATCGCCATCGACGCCGGGCGTTTCAGCAGCGTGCACGCCGGCAAGCTCGACCGCTTTGGCCTGTACGCGAATCTGGCGGCGCGTTTTGCGCAGATTGTCACGCAAAACGACGACCGTATCGGACTCGTGGTGTATGCCGATCGCCCGCTTGCAACTCTGGCACCGGCGCGGGGTTTAGCGGCCGTTACCCGCCTGCGGCACATGCTCGAGCAACACTCCGTGCAGCGCTCGGAATCAGATCCGACAGCCGCCGCGGTGAGCATGCGCGGCCTTCTGAGGCACCGCGGACTCATCGTGATGCTCACGGACCTCGATGACGCCAGCGTCGCCGACCAGCTGGCGCGCGCCGTGCGCCTGCTGTCCCCGCCGCACCTGGTGGTGGTGGCCGGCGTGCACAGCGACGAGGTCGCAGGCCTCGCGCGCCGTGAAGCGCGCGGCTGGATGGATCCGTGGATTGCGCTGGCAGCGACGGAGCACGAGGTGCGCGCCGCTGCGCAGCGCTCGCTCCTGCGGCGCCTCGGAGCGCCCGTGGTCGCAGCTTCCGTCGAGCGCCTGGAACAGGCGGTATTCGCGCAGTACGAGACGCTGCGGCGTTCGCGGCGCGTGTGAGGCGTCTTAGCGCGGCGCCGCGGTGCGCCGGCCGAACACAGCACCACTGAGCAGGAGCAGCATGAAAAGCCAGTAGCTCACGCCGATGACGACGTGCGCGCTCACCGGGACACGCGGATTGGGCGACACGTAGCCCTCGATGAGACCTGCGCCGATGAGTAGCGGCACGCAGGCGGCGAGCAGCTTCCCCGAGCGCAGCGCCGCCACGCGGAATGATTCGATGCGGCCTGCGGCTCCCGGACGCACCAAGGCCTCGCCGACGGCTGCGCCCGCGGCTCCCGCCAGGCACATGACCGACAGCTCCACGCAGCCATGCGCCACGATGAATGTCAGCAGCTGATCGCGCAGGCCGTGCTGGCTTGCGAACGCGAGTACCGCGCCAAGCATCAGGCCGTTCAGCCCTAATATATAGAGTGTGCCGAGGCCGAAGAAAAACCCGGCGCACCAGGCGAACAGGCTCACCACGATGTTGTTGGCGAGAATCTGCACCGACAACACCGAGGAAGGCACGATGTTGAGCAGGCCTTCGGTCCACAACCGGCCGTGGTCCACGCTGGCGATGAGATCCGGAGACGCGAACAGCGCGATAAGCTCAGGATAGCGGTGCACGAGCGCGTAGCCGGCGCTCGCGGCCAGCGCCAGGATTGCGGTCGACCACAGGATGTAGGGGCGCAACCACCACATCACCTCAGGGATGTCATCGCGGAACAGCCTGAGGAGCGCTTCGCGCAGGCGCCAGGCGCCATGATGCAAGGTGGCGTGCGCGCGGGCATATGCGGCTTCCAGGTACTCACGGGTACGCGTGTCGGGCAGGAGCCTGCGGGCGCGCGCGAGGTCGTGCGCCAGCAGCCGGTAATCGTCCGCCATGCGCGTCGCGTCCCCGGCATCCTCAGTCGTTCCCTGGGCGAGACGCCGGGAGCGCGCCAGGGCCTCCCGCCACAGGTCCGCACGCTGCATGAAACTTGCCGTCAGCGCATGCTGGCGCGCGGACGCGTTCATGTAGCGCTCGTGCCGCGCAGCAGCCCTTGCAGCTGCGCGTGCAGGCCGGCGTCATCGTCCTTGAGTGCGGCTGGGATGGACGGGCTGCTCGCTGCGAAACGCGCGAGCGCCTGCCGCGCGAGCTGCGCGCGCGCCTCGGTGCTGAGCGTCGGCCAGCGCTCCAGGAGTTCGCCGATGATCTCCGCTGCGGCGGCGTCGAGCGGGTTATCGGCGCGACGCTTTGCCACCGCCGGCGCCAGTACGTCCACGCGCTCGTACACCAGCAGTGTTCCCGCCGCCATGTCGCCGATGCGCAGGTGATCGCGCGTGGCTATGGTCGCGGCGAGCCCCACGCCGTAGAACACCGGCAGGCTGTCGATCAGTCGGAACACGTTGCGGGTGAGGAGCGCCCCGGCGGAAGGTATGCCGCCGTCGCGCGCCGTGATACGTACGCCCGCCATGCGTTTTCCCGGAGTGCGGCCATGCATCGCCGGTTCGAGCGCGAAGTGATACAGGAAGTAGATCGCGAGCGCGGGCGCCACCACCCAGATGAACCAGCGTGCATCGTTGGTCAGCGGCGGTCTGAACCTGAAGCCGCCGTTGAAGATCAGCGCCGCGACGCTGTACCAGGCGAGCGCGAGGATCGCGCGCACGTGCCAATCGACGAGGAACGCATAGGCGCGCGCGCCGGGTCCGGCCACGGGCAGCGAGACCTCGACCCCGGTGTCGCTGTCGATACTGAGCCCGGGGGTTGGGTCGTTCATGACTCTGCCGCGAGGAGCTGCGCCTGGTGTTCCTGCTGCAACGCGTTGATCAGCTCATCGAGCTGCCCGTCCATGACCTGCTGCAGCTTGTAGAGCGTCAGGTTGATGCGGTGGTCGGTGACTCGCCCCTGCGGGAAGTTGTAGGTGCGGATGCGTTCGGAGCGATCGCCACTGCCGACCTGCAGGCGGCGCGATTGCGCCTGCGCGCTCTGCTGCTTTTCCTGCTCGGCGGCCAGCAGGCGCGCCTTCAGCAGCGCCATGGCACGCGAGCGGTTCTTGTGCTGCGAGCGCTCGTCCTGACACTCCACGACGAGGCCGCTGGGCAGGTGCGTAATGCGGATTGCGGACTCGGTCTTGTTCACGTGCTGTCCGCCGGCGCCCGAGGAGCGGTAGGTGTCGATGCGCAGCTCCGCCGGGTTGATCTGGATCTCGTCCACATCATCGAGTTCCGGCAGGATGGCGACGGTGCACGCGGAGGTGTGGATGCGCCCCTGCGCCTCGGTGGCTGGCACGCGCTGCACGCGATGCGTGCCGGACTCGAACTTCAGGCGCGAAAAGGCGCCCTTGCCGGCGATACGGCTGATGATCTCCTTGTAGCCGCCGTGCTCGCCGGGACTTTCACTCAGGATCTCTGACACCAGTCCGTGCGCTTCTGCGTAGCGCGCATACATGCGGTACAGCTCACCGGCGAAGATCGCCGCCTCATCGCCGCCGGTGCCGGCGCGGACCTCGAGGAAGATATTCTGGTCGTCGCGCGGGTCCTTCGGCAGCAGCAGTCTGCGCAGCGCCTCTTCCGCGGAGGCGATCGCCTCCTGCACACGCGCCACCTCCTCGGTGCCGAGGGCGCGCATCTGTGCATCGCCGTCGGCCTGCATGTCCTGCGCAGCCTTAAGATCGCGTTCCAGCACGTGATACTGCCCAAAGCGATCCGCCAGCGGCTGCAGCCGCGCGTATTCCATGGACAGTTCGCGGAAGCGCTGCGATCCGCCGGGAACTTCGTCGCTGGCCAGCACCCGTCCGACCTCCTCAAAACGATCGGACAGCTTCTGCAGCCGCTGGTGGATGGATTCCTTCATGAATGATGCATTGTGGGCAAAAGCCACGCTTCTTGCCCGCGGGCCGGACTGGGCGCGCGGCATTCTCCGGGATGTCTGTAGTTTGTGACAAGCTGCGCGGTGCGCGCTCCCCGTGGAGGCTCTATAGTGACCGGCATGCCGGTATTCAATCACCCATGGCGCTTCGGCGCGATCCTCTGCGTCGCAGGGCTCGCGTTCGCCGGATGCGCCAGCCTTCACCCACAACAGAAGCCGGGCGCGCCGGCTGCTGCCGCGGACTCCACCGCCCTCACGGTCTCCGCCGAGGTCGCTTTGAAGCGTGGCGACTGCCGCACCGCTGCCGAGGACTACGCGCAGGCGGCCGCCACCGGGGATGCGGCTCTCGCGCGCCGCGCCGCGCAGGTGGCGATCGCGTGCGAGCACGTGCCCGCCGCCTGGCAAGCCGCGAACCGCTGGCGGACGCTCGCCCCCGATGACGTGGGCGCCAATACCCTCTACGCCGTGGTGGCCCTGAAACTGTATCGAACCTCCGATGCGCGCGATGCCATTCGCGCTATCCGCCTCTCCGTGGAGCGCGACAGCAGCCCGCAGGCGCAGCCACCGGGTGCTGCGGCAGCGGCGGGGGCTGCGCATCCGGGCAAACGCGCAGCCAGCGACCCGGTATCGGCCAACATGACCGAGCTGGCAGCGCTCCTGCTCGAGGAAGCCGACGCCCCGGGAGTGCTCACCGCCATGAGCGGCGCACTGGACGGGCCGCCCGCGCCCTCAGCGGCGACGCTGTTGTTGCTTGGCGAGCTCTCGCTCACTGCCTATGACGGACCGCGCGCTGAAAGTTACGCGCGGCAGGTGCTCGCGAAAAATGACAAGGATCTGGGAGCCCTGCACGTGTTGGCGCGCGCCTGCCTGCTGCAGGGCCGCAGCACCGAAGCGATCGCCACGGCGCGTGCCGCGATGGCCGTCGATCCCATCCGCGGCGGGCTGGAGCTCACTGAAATTCTCGCCGCGCTCAATCGCTACGAGGAAGCCCGCGCGCAACTCGAGCAGCTGCGCACGCAAGGCGCGCCCGCGACCGAAATCGACCGGCGGCTGGCGCTGCTCGCTTTCGATTCCGGCGATCTGAAGGACGCCAAGGTGCGCTTCACCCGGCTGCTGTCCAACGGCGAAGGCAATGACGGTGCGCAGCTGTATCTGGCTGACATCGAGGCGCGCAACGGCGATGCGGACGGCGCAATTGCCGACTATCGGCGGCTGTACGATTCGACCGTGGCGCTGCCGGCGCGCTCGCGCGCGGCCGCTCTCCTGCTGGATCGCAACGCGCGCACCGAAGCACTCGCACTCCTGGATGACTACGCCACGGATCACCCGGAGCAGGAACTGGACCTGACGCTGGCCAAGGCACGGCTGCTCGCCGATCACGGCGATGCCAACACCGGTCTTGCCGTGCTCAGGGCCGAGCTCGACCGCCATCCGCAGCACCCGTCAATCGAGTACGACCGGGCGGTGATCCTCGAGCAGGCGGGCCAGGTGCACGAATCGGTGACGGCACTGGAGCATCTGCTCGCCGAGCGGCCTGAGGATCCAACACTGCTGAACGCCCTGGGCTACACACTCGCCGATCACTCCATCGAGCTGCCGCACGCCGAAGCGCTCATACGTCGGGCACTGGTAGCGATGCCCGACAGCCCCGCGGCGCTCGACAGCCTCGGCTGGGTCCGTTTTCGCGAGGGCGATGCGGGTGCCGCGGCGCGCACGCTCGCCCACGCCTGGTCCGTGGGCCGGGACGCCGAAATTGCCGCCCACCTGGGTGAGGCGCTGTGGGTGAGCGGTGAACCCAGCGAAGCACGCAAGGTCTGGGCCACAGCGCTCGCCCGCGATCCGGATTCGAAACCCCTGAAAGCCACGGTAAGGCGGTTCCTGCCCGATGCCCCGTAAGGTGGCGGCGGCCCTGGGGGCCGCGTTTCTTGGCCTGGTGGCGGGATGCCGCACGCTGCCCGTCGTCTCCCCGGTGGTCGTGTCGTGGGACGCGCGCCGGCCGCAATTGCAGGCGCGGGATCATTTCGAACTCTCCGGCCGCGTCGCCATCGCCGTCGGTGACCAGGGCGTAAACGCGAATCTGCAGTGGACTGAAGTTGGCGCGCGCTCACAGGTCACGCTGGAAGGACCGCTCGGAGTCGGCGCGGTACGCATCAGTGCCGAGGGTGATGATCTGGAGATCGTCAACGCGAGCGGGCAACACCTCGACAGCGACGCGGCACACGCCGAACTTGCCTCGCGCTTAGGGTTCGACCCGCCGCTTAAAAGCCTGCGCTACTGGATCCAGGGCGTGCCGGACCCGGCCATGCCAGCGACCGAAACGCTCGAACCGGGACAGCAGCGGCTGCAGGATCTCTCCCAGGGCGGATGGAGTGTCCATTACACCTCCTACGTGTTGGTCGCCGGTGAATCGCTGCCGGCGCGCCTTTCCCTACAGCGCGACACCGTGCGGGTACGGTTGCTCGTGGATGGCTGGCGGTTGTGACGCAGGCGCAAACCCGCTGGCCCGCGCCTGCGAAGCTCAATCTCTTTCTGCATGTCACCGGGCGGCGCGCCGACGGCTACCACGAACTGCAGACGCTGTTTCAACTCATCGATCTGTGCGACACCATCGCGATCACGGTCCGCGAGGATGGACAGATCGAACGGCTCGCCGGTCCTCCCGGCGTGGCACCGGAGGCTGACCTCGCGGTGCGCGCCGCGCAGCTGCTCAGGCAGGCCACGGGCTCGCCGCTGGGCGCGACCCTCAAAGTGCACAAACGCATCCCGCTCGGTGGGGGCCTCGGCGGGGGCAGCTCGGACGCGGCGACGGTGCTTCTGGCCCTGAATGAGCTGTGGGACGGCAAGCTGTCCTTGCCGGATCTGGCGAGCCTCGGGCTTCCGCTGGGCGCGGATGTACCTGTTTTTATTAAAGGTTCTTCCGCCTTGGGGGAGGGGATCGGCGAGCGGCTGACCCCTGTAACGCTGCCGCCGAAGTGGTACACCATCATCTGTCCCGGAGTCGGGGTCAGCACCCGCGAGGTGTTCCAGAGCCCTGAATTGACACGAAATTCCCCCGTCAGCACAATACGCGCCCTTTTGGATACGGGTGGGCGCAACGACTGCGAGGACGTGGTGCGTGCGCGTGCCCCGGAAGTTGCGGAAGCCCTTGATTGGCTGACGCAGTTTTCGCCAGCGCGTCTGACGGGCACCGGTTCATGCGTGTTTGCGGCGTGCGAGAGCGCGGCGGATGCGGAGCGTCTGGCGGCGCGGGTCCCGGATCGCTGGATGAGTTTTGTTGCGCAGGGACTGAATATGTCCCCTGTGCATGGGCTGCTTTCGAAGGGGCGGCGCGGGTGAGGCGGCTGTAAGATGCGCGCCCGTTCGCTCTTAACGCGAGGCGGTGCGGTGCTGGGGTGTCGCCAAGTGGTAAGGCAGCGGGTTTTGATCCCGCCATTCGGAGGTTCGAATCCTTCCACCCCAGCCAGTTTCCTGAAGGCGGCACGCGCATAGCGCATAGAGATTATGAGTACCGGCGACAACACCTTCGCGCTGTTTGCTGGCAACGCCAATCCGGCGCTGGCCCAGGACATCGCGCGGGCGTTACAGACGCCGCTCGGACGTGCCTACGTCGGGCGCTTCAGCGACGGCGAGGTGAACGTCGAGCTGATGGAGAACGTGCGTGGGCGGGACGTGTTCATCGTGCAGTCGACCTGTCCGCCGGCGAACGACAGTCTGATGGAGCTCTTGGTGATGGTGGACGCGGCGCGCCGTGCCTCCGCCGCGCGCATCACCGCGGTGGTGCCGTATTTCGGTTACTCGCGCCAGGATCGCCGCCCGCGCGCGACGCGTTCGGCGATCACGGCGAAGCTGGTCGCCAACATGGTGTCGAGCGCCGGGGTGAATCGGCTGCTGACGATCGATCTGCATTCGGATCAGATCCAGGGATTCTTCGACATCCCGGTGGACAATGTGTACGCCTCACCGGTGATGCTCGGCGACGCCTGGAAGCAGGCGCACCGCGACGTCATCGTGGTGTCGCCGGATGTCGGCGGCGTGGCGCGTGCCCGGGCCTTCGCCAAGCGCCTGGATGATGCGGACCTGGCGATTATCGACAANNTGCTGGTGGACGACATGGTCGACACCGCCGGCACCTTGTGCCAGGCGGCGCAGGCCCTGAAGGACGAGGGTGCGGCCAAGGTGATGGCCTACATCACGCACCCGATCCTGTCCGGTGGCGCGGTGGATAAGATTTCGAAGTCGGCGCTCGATGAGCTGGTCGTGACGGACACGATCCCCTTGAGCGCGGCAGCCAGGAGCGCGGGCTGCATCCGGCAATTGTCGGTGGCGGCGCTGCTGGCGGAGACCATCCGCCGCATCCGCGAAGAGGAGTCGGTGAGCTCGCTGTATGTCGATTGAATTGGGCAAAAGTCGCCTACGGCGCTTTTGCCGGAAGGTGCCTTCGTTGACGGCGGCAAAAGGCGCGGCTTTTGCCGCCTGCCCGGAGGCGAGAGTTTAGGGTGTGCGGGTTTGGTCGCGAACCGGCACGTGTTGTCACTACTGGAGACTTGAGTCATGCGTATTTCATTCACATTCGGCGCGGATGTCCGTGCGATGCAAGGCAAGGGTGCGAGCCGCCGCCTGCGTCACACGGGCAAAGTCCCCGCCATCCTGTACGGCGCCGACAAGGACGCCCAGGCTTTGATTCTCGATCAGCAGAACCTCCTCACCATGATCGCGGATGAGCGCTTCTACTCCTCGATCGTGCGGTTGAAGATCGGCGAAGGCACGCACGAGGCGATCGTCAAGGACGTGCAGATGCACCCGGCGAAGAATCTCGTCGTGCACGTGGATCTGCAGCGGGTACTGGAGAACGAGAAGATCCGCATCCGCCTGCCAATCCATTTCAAGGGCGCGAGCATTTCCCCGGGCGTNNTGCCTGCCGAAGGATCTGCCGGAGTTCCTCGAGCTCGACATGTCCGGGATGGCCCTGAACGACACCAAGTTCATGGCGGACATTCCGCTGCCCCCCGGGGTTGCGATCCCGGAACTCACGCAGCGTAACGCGCCGGTGGCGTCGATCCACGCGCCGCGTGCCGAGGAGCCGGAGCCGGTTGCCGCCGAGGTCGCCGCTGCACCGGTCGAGGGTGCCGCAGCTGCTGCGGGTGCACCAGGCGC
>PLEC01000052.1 GCA_003136935.1 Gammaproteobacteria bacterium | reverse complement strand
ACCGCGGCAATCACGCCGTCCGCATCGGGTGCCTCGAGCCACACCGCCGCGCGCGCGAGAATCGCCTGCTTCGCTTCCCCGGCGACTGCGGCGTGCAGCGCCGCCGCGAATGCGCGACAGGCCGTGAGCACGGCCGGCGTCTGTGAGGTCGCGCGCGCAGCCTGGCCGGCAAGCTCGATGGCTATCGCCGGGTTACCAAAGGCGTACAGCACCGCGGGTGCGACGCACGACAGGCTCTCCGGGGCGAGCGAATCCGGGTCGTGCGAGCCGGAGAACGGCTGGCGGCGCCATTGCGAGCGCGCCAGGGCGCGGACCATGCCCGCGGTAATGCCGACGCATTGTCCCGTCGCCGAGAGATGGCCGTGCTGTTGCCAGCGCCGGTAGCGTGCGGCCTGGTCGCGGGCATCAAATCCTTCGCGCACCAGCAGGCTCTCCGCCAGGCACAGCGCCATCGCCGTGTCGTCGCTCCACGCCCCGCGCGGCAGATCGAACGGGCCGCCGCCCAGGAGGTCGCCGACCGGCGCAAACCTCCCCGGCCGCTGGTACTGGGTCGCGGCCGCCAGGGCGTCCCCGACGGCCAGACCGAGCAGGACGCCCTGAAACCGCTCACGCAGACCGCGCACAGCCGCCAGCGTCTGCGGCTCGAGCAGCGGATCGGCCTCCCGCTCAGGGGCGATTGCGCCAGGCGTCCAGGTGCGCACGTAATCACTCTGCTCAGCGGTCTCGGGAACCGCGGACCACTGCGCCGCCCGCGCGCTTGCCTGCCACAGGTGGTTGAGCTTCACCAGCGCCGCGTCCCCCGACAGTCCGCGTTCCACGAGCAGACACCCGGCGACCATGCCGGTGCGCCCAATGCCAGCGCGGCAGTGCAGGTACACGACCCGGCGCGTGCTTATGGACTGGCGCAGGCAATCGAGGATCTCCGCCATGTGCCGCGGATCCGCCGGGATGCCGTGGTCGGTGATGGGCTTGCGCAGGTACTCAACCCGCAGCGGCAGCTCGGCGTGATACGGCGCCAGCTCGTCCGGTTGCGTGAGATCCAGAAAACAGCCGACGCCGGCGTCGATGAGACGCGCCAGGCGCAAGCGGGTCTCGGCGATTTCCGCTGTGGCCGGGTATTCGCCGGCGAGCACCCGTCCCGGAACAACCCAGTAACTGTTGGGCAGCGGCGTCAGCATGCGCGCGCCGTTCAGGCGAGCGCCGTGTCGCAGGTGAGCTCGTCCGTCAGCCGCTGCTTAAGATCCAGACCCGCAAAATCGAAGTGCCGCGGATCGGCGAGCTGCGCCGTTTCGACGTTGCGCAGCGCGGAGAAGATGGACGCGGTGCGGCCGGGAAAATTCGACTCCCATTCGGCGAGCATTTTTTTCACCGCCCGACGCTGCAGGTTGTCCTGTGAGCCACACAGCTTGCACGGAATGAGCGGGAAGGCACGGCCGCGCGCGTAGCGGGCGATGTCGCTTTCGGCAACATAGGCGAGCGGGCGGATGACGATATGCGCACCGTCATCCGACAGCAGTTTCGGCGCCATGGCCTTCAGCCGCCCGCCAAAGAACAGGTTGAGGAACAGCGTTTCGACGATGTCATCGCGGTGGTGGCCGAGCGCGATCTTGGTGACGCCGGCTGCGCGCGCGAAGCGGTAGAGCGCGCCGCGGCGCAGCCGCGAACACAGCCCGCACATGGTGCGGCCTTCCGGCACCACGCGCTTCACCACGCTGTAAGTGTCCTGCTCGATGATGTGATACGGGACGCCCGCGGCCTCAAGGTAGCGCGGCAGCACGTCGGCCGGAAAACCCGGCTGCTTCTGGTCGAGGTTGACCGCCAGCAGCTCGAAGTGCAGCGGCGCGCTGCGCTGCATGGATAGCAGCATGTCGAGCAGCGTGTATGAATCCTTGCCGCCCGACAGACACACCATCACGCGATCGCCCGCGGCGATCATGTTGAAGTCGGCAATGGCCTTGCCAACCGAGCCGCGCAGCTGTGCCGCGAGGCGTTGCAGGGTGCGGGAGGGCTTCGCTGCGGCGGGAGTCACACCCGGGATTCTAAGCCGCGGCGCTGCTGGCGGTGCTGGCGGTGCTCTCGAGATACTTCGCCTCGACGTAGCGTATGAAGGAGGTCGCGCCCAGGGGCTTGCCGGTAGCGTCCTTCAGCAACTCCTGCACCGGCACCTTGGCGCCGAGCGCATGCACGTGGGTCCGCAGCCAGTCGAACAGGCCACCGAACTCTCCGCGCGCGAGCTGCTCATCCAGCTCGCCGACCTCCTCGCGCAGACTTTCGTACAGCTGCGCGGCGATCGCGGTGCCGAGCGCGTAGGAGGGGAAATAGCCGAACGCGCCGACCGCCCAGTGGATGTCCTGCAGGCAGCCATCCACATCGTTCCCCGGGCGGATCCCGAGGCGCTGCTCCATAGCCGCGTTCCAGGCTTCCGCGAGGTTGCGCACCGCGAGTTCCCCGGACAGCAGCTGCCGCTCCAGTTCGTAGCGCACCATGACGTGCAGCGGATAGGTGAGCTCGTCAGCGTCGACGCGAATCACTCCGCGCTGCACGCGCGTCAGGTGCCCGTAGACGTTTTCCACGTCCCACTCCGGCCCGCTGGTTCCAAAATGCTTCGCGAGCAGCGGCTGCACGTAGCGCACGAACGGCCGGCTGCGGCACACCATCATTTCGATGAGCAGCGACTGGCTTTCCTCGAGCGCCATGCCGCGGTCGCGCCCCACGGGCTGGTCGCGCCACTCCTGCGGGAGCCCGAGGTCATACATCGCGTGCCCGGTTTCGTGCAGCGCACCGAGCAGGCCCGGAAACACATCGTCGGGATCGAAACGCGTGGTCACGCGGATATCCCCCGGCACCCCTTCGGTGAACGGGTGTTCGCTCTCATCCAGCCGGCCGCGGTCGAAGGGGAAGCCCACCGCCTTCATGACCTCGGTGACCAGCGTGCGCTGCTTGCCGGCCGGAAACTTACCGTTCAGCGGCATCAGCGGCCGGGTTTCCTGGAGCGCAATCGCTTCGCGGATGAGCGACGGCAGGCGTCTTGAGAGCGCCTTGAAGAGCGCATCGATGTCAGCGGTCGTAAGCCCGGGGCTGTACTCATCCACCAGCGCATCGTAGGGGGCGAGATTGCGCGCCTGCCCGAGGAGTGCCGCCTTGTCGCGCACCAGATGCACGACCTCTTCCAGGTGCGGGGCGAACAGCTCGAACTTGCCCTGCGCCCGGGCCTCAAGCCACTTCGATTCCGCGCGCGAGGTGGCCTTCGCGAGCCGCGAAACCAACGTCGCCGGGGTGGCGATAGCGTGATCGCGCTGGCGGCGCATCTCGCGCAGGTTCGCGACCTGCCAGTCGGCCAGACCCTGGGTGTTGGCTTGGGCGCGGTCCAGGAGGCGCGTGATCCGCGGGGCGGTCAGAAGCGCGTGATGCTCGGTCTCGAGCGCCGCGACCTGCTCACCGCGCACATCGGCGCTGCCACGGGGCATCATCACGGCGGCGTCCCAGCGCAGCAGCGCGAGCGCGCCACGGAAAGCGTGCAGGCGCTTGAACTCCTGCTCGAGCTGCTTGTAAGGCGAGACGGACATTGTTTTTTGGGAGCGGGAAGACGGGCATCAGTCTACCACTCCTGACGGCGATTCGCCCCCTCTCTGGATACAATTTAATAATGAAATCAATCACTTAAAATATATCTCTGAATTATGTCGCTTGCCTGAGGCCCCGGAAACCTCGGGTGCGTCCCGGGCGCGTGCGCAGCGCCGACCAGGCCAGCATGGCGCGCTTGCGATCCTCACCCCAGTGATAGCCGCCGAGCGCGCCGTCCTTGCGCAGCACGTTGTGACAGGGAATGAGCCAGGCAACCGGGTTGGCCCCCACCGCGTTACCCACCGCGCGGGCGCTCGCCTCGCGTCCCAGTGCCTGCGCGAGTGCTGAGTAGGTGGTCGGACTGTCAGCGCCCAGCGCCAGCAGCGCCTGCCACACCTTGAGCTGGAAGTTGGTGCCGTGCACCGCCACCGCCAGTCGCAGCGGCGTGTCCCGGCCGGGACCCGCGGCATCGTCCGTCGTGGCCCAGATCCTCGCGGCGAGTTCACCCGCCGCAGCATCGTCGCGACGCAGCCGCGCCTGCGGCCAGTGCATCGTCAGCGCCTGCACCGCGGCAGCCTCCGCACCCGGCTCGACGAAGCTCAACCAAGACACGCCGCGGGGCGTGCTGCCAAGCAGCGCCCGTCCAAAGGGCGTCGCGCTGAATCCGTAGCGGATGGTGACACCCTCGCCGCGCGCCTTGAGCTCCCCCGGGGTCACCGCCTCGAGCGTCACCGCCAGGTCGTGAAGCCGTCCGGCACCCGACAGGCCCACGCAGAATGCCGCATCGAGCACCGAGGCCGACCCGTGGAGCTCGGCGCGGGCGGCGCTGGCAGTCACAAAGGCGAGGTACTGTCGCGGCGTGATGCCGGCCCAGCGGCGGAACAGGCGGTTGAAATGAAATTCCGACAGCCGCACGGATTGGGCGATGGCGGCGAGGCGCGGTTGGGCGCGAAAGTTCGCGTCGATGAAGCGGATGGCGCGCGCAATGCGGGCGAAATTGCGGCTGTCTACGAAAATATCGGGGTGCTGCGTGTTCATGTGGGCAGGTTGGCGCTTGCCGCGTGCCGGCGCGACCCGGTTCTTGCGTATCATGGCCACAGGCGTGGATACAGCGGCCAGCGTGCAACCACGACGCCAACGCCCACCGACAGCACCAGCAGCAAGGCGAGCGTGAGACCGATCAGAACCCTGCGCATAGCGCACATCATACCCGCCGGCACGGAGCCCAAGCAGTGAGCACTGGGTTCGCGATCGCGCTGCTCACCTCCGAGGTGGCGCCGCTGTCCAAGACCGGGGGACTCGCGGACGTCACGGCGGCGCTCGCCAAACACCTGCATGCGGGCGGCCACGATGTACGCCTGTTTACGCCATGCTACGGATCCGTCGACCGCGCCGCGGTGGCGGCGCAGCCGATCGCCGGACTCGCTGCGCTGCCGCTCGCGGTCGGGCCGCACGCTTACGTTTTTTCGGTGTTGCGCGGCTCGCTGCCCGGCAACGCCGCTCCGCTATACCTCATCGATTGCCCCGAGCTGTATGAACGCGCCGCCATCTACACCACCGATCCGGACGAGCACCTGCGCTTTCTCGCCTTTACGCGCGCGGTGTTCGCCGCCTGCCAGCGCTTAGCGTGGGGCCCGCAGATCCTGCACTGCCACGACTGGCATGCCGCGTTCGCGCCGTTGTTCCTTAAGAGCTCGTACGGCAAGGAGCCGCTGTTTGCCGCCACCCGCACGCTCCTGACAATTCACAACATCGGCTACCAGGGCATCTTCTCCGCCGCGCAGGTGGCCGATCTTGACCTGGGTGAGCGTGCCTACATGCTGCACCAGGGTGATCTGGCCGCCGGACGCATCAACGCCCTGCGTCACGGCATCCTGTACGCCGACGCGATCACCACGGTGAGTCCGACGCACGCGCGTGAGATCACCACCGATGAATACGGCATGGGAATGCAGGACAGCCTGCGCGCGCGCGGCACGGCCTTGAGCGGCATCCTCAACGGGGTCGACTACGATGAATGGGATCCGCGCCGCGACCGCTATGTGCTGCAGCACTTCGATGCCGATCACCTGCAGGTGAAGGCGGCGCTCAAACGCGTGTTCCTCAGGCGCCTGGGCTTGCGCGTCGGTGGCGAGGTACCGCTCGCCGGCATGGTCAGCCGCCTGGCGGCGCAGAAGGGCATCGAGCTCATGTACGACGCGCTGCCGAGGATCCTGGACACGCGCGAACTGGCGTTCATCGCCTTGGGGGCCGGGGAGCCGCAGTACGAGGAGTTCTTTACCCGCCTCGCGCAGCGCTTCCCGCGGCGCGTGGTTTTCCGCCGCGGCTATGACGAGAAACTCGCGCACTGGATCGAGGCGACCAGCGACCTGTACCTCATGCCCTCGCGCTACGAGCCGTGCGGGCTCAATCAGATGTACAGCCTGCGCTACGGCACCATCCCGGTCGTACGCCGCACCGGCGGGCTCGCCGATTCGGTCGAGCACTACAACCCGGATACCGGCAGCGGCACCGGCGTGTTGTTCAACGACTTCGACGGTCCGGCGTTCGCATGGGCGCTGAATCTGGCGCTCGATCTGTATGCAAACCCTGTGCACTGCGCACGGCTGCGCGCCAACGGCATGCGGCGCGACTTCTCCTGGCAACACCAGGGCGCCCTCTACGAAGCGCTCTACGCGCGACTCATTGCAGCTTGAAGGTACCGTGCTCGTCGAAGGGCACCGAACGCACCCAGCCCGCCGCGAGCGTGATCTTCCCTGCGAGGCGGTAGTCAACGCCGTCGGCGAGCGTGTTGGGGCCGCGTCCAACGAGCTGCAGCAGCGCGCCCGCCATGTTGGTCGTGACGGTGGTGTCGAACTGCGCCTCCCCGAGCGCGGGCACCACGAAGCTCGCGTCCGACGCACCGCTCGCGAACTGCTGCCCGGCAACCTCGAGGGTGTACTCGATGCCCTTCACCGGGAGCGCAACGTCGTTGGGGTTCTGCACGCGCACGCTCACCTTCAGGCGCTGCTCCCACAGCGCCGTGCTCACCACCTGCACGTCGACCACGGTCAGCCGCGGGGTTTCGAAGTGCGGCGTTGTGCAGCCGGCCAGCGCGAGCGCGCCAAGCAGTGCCGCGGTGGTTACTTTCATCAGATGTTGGGACATTGCCATTGGGACCTTAGCACTTCAGCCGCGGCCGAAACTGCTGTTGAGACGCGCGTAGTGGCGCGCGAGTTCCGCGGTGAGCGCGCCGTGCGGCAATCGCCAGCTCCAGTTGCCGTGCGCCGTGCCCGGGGTGTTGAGGCGCGCCGCGGACCCAAGGCCCAGCAGATCCTGCGCCGGCAGGATGGCGAGCAGCGCGAGTGAGCCGAGTGCGGCATTCGCGAGCGCGCCGGGCACCGCGTCGGCGCCGGCATCGGCGCTGATACCCAGTTGGGTCGCAACGCGCCGCGCGGTGTCCTGATCAAGCCCTGAGTACCAGCCGCGCGCCGTGTCGTTGTCATGCGTGCCGGTGTAGACGACGCTGGCGCGCGTATGCAGGTCCGGCAGGTGCGGATTTTCCGGGTTGCCGTCGAAAGCGAACTGCAGCACCCGCATGCCGGGCAGCGCAAATTCGCGCTGCAGTGCCATCACATCGGGAGTAATCACGCCCAGATCCTCCGCCACCAGCGGCAGGTCGCGGAAGCGCCGCGCGAGGCGCTTCAGCAACGCCTCCCCGGGGGTGCTTTGCCAGCGGCCGGCGCGCGCGTCCGCCGCCGCCGCGGGCACGGCCCAGTGGGCGCTGAGCGCGCGGAAGTGATCCAGGCGCAGAAGATCCAGGCGCGCAAGCTGCGCACCCACACGCGCGAGCCACCAGCGAAACTGCGAGCGCTCCAGGGCCTGCCAGTCATACAGCGGGTTGCCCCACCACTGTCCGGTGGCGGCGAAGTAATCCGGCGGCACCCCCGCTACCGCGGCCGGCTCACCGGTCGCGGTGAGTTGAAACAGCTGCCGGTGCGTCCAGACTTCGGCCGAGGAGGGAGCCACGTAAAAGGGCAGATCCCCGAAGAGGCGCACTCCCCGCGAGCGTGCGTGGGCGCGCAGGCGCTGCCACTGAACGTGAAAGACGTACTGTTCGCGCTCGATGCGCGCGCAGTCCTGCGCCAACTCGAGGCGCGCCTGGGCAAGCGCCCGCGGGTCGCGGTCGCGCAGCGACGCCGGCCACTGCCAGAACGGTGCCTGTGCATGCGCACGGGTGAGTGCCGCAAACAGCGCGTAGTCCGGCAACCACGAACCCGCCGCCGCGAGAAACTTAAGCCTCGCCGGCGCGAGCGCATCCGGCTCCTCTGCAGGATCGATGAGCAGGGGATTGCCGGCGTGATCCGAGGACACCCAGTACGGGGAGCCGTCACTGCCGGCAGGCCCCACCGGAAGGATCTGCCAGACGCTGAAGCCCGCCACGGCGAGCCAGTCGAGAAAATCGCGGCCGCCGCGGCCCAAAGGCGCATCGAGCGCCGACAGCGGCAGCAGCACGCCTGCGCGCCGCCGGTCGAACACTGGCAATCGCGAACCGCCCACGGACCCTTGAGCGCCGCTCAGGCAGAGGCACGGCGCATGGCGCCGCCGTGCTCGGGAGTTCCGCCGCCGCGGGAGAGCGTTGTGGAGAGCGCGGCCGGGGGCGGCAGATTCAGTCGCGCGTAAAGCGCCGCGAGCTGCCGCCGATACAGCTCGTCGAACTGCCTCACGGCCTCGCCCGGGTTGTAGTCGCCGAACCACCAGAACCAGTCCGAGCTCTCGCACAGTGCGAGCTGCCGTCCGGCCGCGGCGCGCTGCTGCGGGTCGAGCGTCCCGTCCTGCAGCACGCGATCGAACGCCTGCTTCGCCTCACACAACAGATCCCAGGCGCGGTTCTTGTCCGCGTCTCCCATCCAGGTGGCGAGCGTGCCGTGCACCCAGCTGCCCGCCCGCACGTGCGCGAGCGGCGCCGGATTCAGGCCGCGCGCGCGGCACTGCGAGAGCGTCGTGAGTTCCAGGCGCGGGTGGCTCGCGAGCAGCGCATAGAGCGAGCGCAGGAAGTAGTAGCCGTTGAAGGGGTAATGCTCCCAGGCATTCTCGCCGTCGAGCGCGATGAGCACGGCATGCTCGCCGCCCGCATAAAGATCGGCGAGCCGCGCCAGTTCGTTGACCAGGTTGTGGGCGGCGTCATCACCATGCCAGGTTGCGTAGGTGAAGCCGATGAGGTCCGACAGCGCATCGTTGCGGAAGTAACAATCGAGCTGTGTGCCGGCGAAGCGGTAGGGACGATCCCCGGCGAGCGCCTCCATGGCGGCGGCGTGTCCCGACTGGGTCTCGAGACTCCCGCGCAGCACGCCCTCCCCGCTCGCCGTCCACTCAAAACCGTGCGCGGCGAGCATGCTCAGGGTCGCGTCGCTGATCGCGCCTTCCGCCGGCCAGCAGCCCAGCGGCCGCGTGCCAAAGGCGCGCGTGAACACCCGCACCGCCTCTTCCACATGCCACGCCGAACGCTCGGCGCCACCGGGGTAGCCTGGGTGCGCGGGCAACGGCAGTGCGGGAAGGGCCTCGCGCGCACTGCCGAAATCCAGCAGCAGCGGGATGATCGGGTGTCCGTAAGGGGTCACCGATAACTCGCACTGCCCGCTCGCGGCGAGTCGCCGATAACGTGGAATCACGCCGCCGATGAGTTCCCCGATGAGCGCGAGCAGTTCGCGACGCTCCGCGGCGCTGAACCCGGACGAGCGCCGCGCTAAGCTTTCCGCCAGCGCTGAGCGCCGCCGCACGGTCTCCCCGAGCCAGGCGAGGTGGTACCAAACCGCGAGATCGCGCAGGAACTGGTCCGACGCGTAGGCGATGCGCTCGCTGGTGCCGAAAGTTTTCGCCAGCTCCGCCAGCTCCACGTACGCCGGAAAACGCTCGATCATTTGGGCGCGCTGCGCGCGCAGGCAGGCGCGCAGGAGCGCGAGGCGCCTGGCGGGATCCGTGGGCAACGCATCGGGCCCGAGGAGTGCGAGCACCGGATCGGCGAGCGCCGTGCCACGCGTCAGGTGCGCGTCAATGCCCGCTGCGATTTCTTCGAGCTGCTCGATCAGCAGCGGGGTGAAATTCACCACGGCGCGCGCGGCAGGGTTGTCCTCGAGGTGCGCCGCCATGTCGGTGTAGTCCTTGATGGCGTGCAGGTAGGTCCAGGGCAGAACGTACTCGGCGGTGAGGGCGTCGCGGTACTGCGGCTGGTGCATGTGCCACAGCACGACCACCGGCAGACGCTGCGGCTGCACCACGATGCTAGGCGCCGCGCGGACGGCGCAGCATGTCCGGGGTTACGAGCACCACGCCCTTCTCGGTGACGTGAAAGCGCCGCGCATCCGCCTCGCGATCCACGCCAATGGCGGTGCCTTCCGGAACCTCGCAGCCCTCGTCGACAATCGCGCGCGTGATGGTGCAGCCGCTGCCGATCGCCACATTCGGCAGGATCATGGAGCGCTGGATGCGGGTGCGCTCCTCCACCCTGACGTTCGAAAACAAGAGCGACTCGCGCACCACCGCGCCGGAGATAATACAGCCGCCGGATACCATGGAGTTGATGGCGGTGCCGCGGCGGCCGTCCTCGTCGAGGATGAATTTCGCCGGCGGCTGCTGCACCTGGTAGGTCCAGATCGGCCAGTCCTCGTCGTAGATGTTGAGTTCCGGCTTCACGTGCACCAGTTCGAGGTTCGCGTCGTAGTAGGCATCCACCGTGCCCACGTCACGCCAGTAACTCTGCGCACGCGTCTGCACGTCCTGGAACGGGTAGGCAAACACCTGGCGGCCGGCGGCGATGGCGTCGGGGAGGACGTTCTTGCCGAAGTCGTGTTCGGAAGTCTCGCGCGCCGCATCCTCGGCGAGCATGCCCTCGAGCAGGCGCATGTTGAATACGTAGATACCCATGGAGGCCAGGATCGACCCGGGTCGTGCGGGCAGCGTGTCGGGGGTGGCGGGCTTCTCGGCGAACCTGGTGACGCGGTTCCACTCGGTCGCGGTGAGCACGCCGTAGTTGCGCGACTCGGCCGCCGGCACTTCCACCACGCCCACGGTGATGTCGGCACCCTTTTCCACGTGGTAGGCGATCATCGGACCGTAGTCCATCTTGTAGATGTGGTCGCCGGCCAGCACCAGCACGTGCTTGGGCCGGTGCGCGGCGATCAGCTCGATGTTCTGGTGCACGGCGTCGGCGGTGCCGCGGTACCACGACGGACCCAGCTGTTGCTGCGCCGGCACCACCTCGATGAACTCGCCGAATTCGCCGCGCAGGTAGCTCCAGCCATGCTGCACGTGCTGGATCAAAGACTGCGCCTTGTACTGGGTGAGGATGGAAATCTGGCGGATGGCGGAGTTCACGCAGTTGGACAACACGAAGTCGATGATGCGGAACTTGCCCCCGAACGGCGTCGCGGGCTTGCAGCGATGCGCGGTGAGATCCCGCAGCCGCTCGCCGCGACCGCCGGCCATGATGATCGCGAGCGTGCCCCCGGTCAGTCGGCTGACATAGCGTCCGGAGGAAGCTCGGGCGGGCGGGCGCGGCATGGGGTGACTACATTATCTCAAAGCCATTTCATCAGGCCGAGTTCATAGGGGTGCGACAGCAGCTCGTGCCAGGGGTAGATGCGCACCTCGGTGCGAAACTGGCCACATTCCTGCGGCTCGACGTCGAGGGCGAAAATCGCAGCTCCTTCGCCGTCGTGCTCGCCGGTGGGGGTGAGTGTCTCCTGCCACAGGCCCGCGCGCGGGGTGTGGTCGTAGGAGGACAGCGCCGGGGGTACGAGGTCCGCCGCGGGCAGCAGGCGCCGCGCGACGAATTTCATGCGTACATCCGCTGGCGCGAGCCCGTTCAGCTGCGCGGCAACACGCACCCGCAGCCGCTCACCACGTGGCAGATCGCGGGCCGCGTCCGCGAGCAGGCGCAGGCTCACCCGCGGCCAGGCCGCGCGGATGCGCTGCTTCCACTCCGCAAGCGCACGCGCGCCGGTGAAGCCACCCGCCGCCAGGCGCCGCTGCTGCGCGGCCGCCGGCTGGTACAGACCCTGTGTGTAGTCGAACAGCACGCGGCGCATGTTGAAGGCGGGAATGACGCTCATCATGGCGCGCTTGCTGCGCGCCACCCACGCGAGCGGGCAATCATTCTCATCCCGGTCGTAGTAAAGCGGCAGCACCTCTTCCTCGAGCGCGCCGAGAATCAGTTCCGCCTCGAGTGCGTCACGGCGCTCGGGATCCTGCACGCTGGCTGGCGGGATGCCCCAGCCGTTGTCCTGCGTCCAGCCTTCCGCCCACCAGCCATCGAGGATGGAGAGGTTCAGGCGGCCGTTGATCGCGGCTTTGATGCCGGAGGTGCCACTCGCCTCGAGCGGCGCGATCGGTGTGTTGAGCCACACATCGACGCCGGACACGAGACTTCTCGCCAGCTGCAGGTCGTAGTCTTCCAGGAAAATGACCCGCCCCTGGAATTGCTGGTCCATCATCAGCTGGCGAATTTCGCGCAACCCGCCCTTGCCCGGCTCGTCCGCCGGGTGTGCCTTGCCCGCGAACAGGAGCACGACCGGACGCTCGGGATTGTTGATCAGGCGCGCGAGGCGCTCGCGGTCGCGCAGCAGCAGGGTCGCGCGCTTGTAGGTGGCGAAGCGCCGCGCAAAGCCGATGGTGAGCACACCCGGTCGCAGCGGATCGAGGTAGCGCGTCACGTGGCGCAGCTGCGCGGGACTCAAGCCCTTACGCGCGTACTCGCGCTGCAGCCGCTCGCGCACGCTCGCGAGCATGCGCGCCTTGACGTCCTGGGAGGTGGCCCAGTAGCGCTCGTCGGGGACGCGCTCGAGCGCGTTCCAGAACACAGGGTCGCGCAGCTTGTCGCGCCATTCGCGCCCGAGCTCGCGATCTAAGAAATCCGCCCAGCGCTGATGCAGGAAGGTCGGTACGTGCACGCCGTTGGTGACGAAGCCGACCGGGTTGTCCTCGGGCCGCACTTCCGGCCACTGGTCGGCGCACAGGCGCGCCGAGACCGCGCCGTGAATGCGGCTCACGCCGTTCACGTGGCGCGTGCCTTTGAGCGCCAGGCGCGTCATGTTGAACATTCCCGGCGCCGAGGGAGAACGGCCGAGATCCAGGAAGCGCTCGACGCTCAAGCCCAGTTCGCGGATGAAATCGCCGAAATGTCCCACGATCAGGTCGGGCGCGAAGGCGTCGTGTCCGGCGGCGACCGGGGTGTGGGTGGTGAACACGCAGCCGGCCGCCACAGCCTCGAGCGCGGCCTCAAACGTAAGGTCCTGCGCGAGATGCTCGCGCAGCAGCTCCAGGATCAGGAACGCCGCGTGCCCTTCGTTGAGGTGCCATACCGCAGGCGCCACGCCGAGCGCGCGCAGGGCGCGCACGCCGCCGATCCCTAAGATCATTTCCTGGCGTACGCGCGTGGATTCATCGCCCCCGTAGAGCCGGTGCGTGATGTCGCGATCGTTCGGTTCGTTTTCCTTGCAGTTGGTGTCGAGCAGGTATACCGCCACGCGGCCCGCCTGCGCCTTCCACACCCGCGCCACCACATCGCGCGCGGCGATGCGCACCGCCACCTTGAGCCACTCGCCGCCGGCGTTGCGCGCCGGCTCCACCGGCAGATCGCGCGGATCGCGCTCGCGATACTCGGCGTGCTGGACGCCGTCGTTGTCGACCGTCTGGGTGAAATATCCCTGTTCGTAGAGAAGTCCCACGGCGACGAAGTTCGCCCGCTCATCGCTCGCGGCCTTGCAATAGTCGCCGGCGAGCACCCCAAGGCCGCCCGAGTAGATCGGAAAGCTCTCGTGGAAACCGTACTCGGCGCAGAAGTACGCCACCAGCGGTTGCTCCGCAGTGGGCGCGGCCACACCGACGTAGGCATCCAGTGTCTGCAGTTCCTGGTGGTAGCGCCCGAGATAGGCCTCATCGCGCCCGCAGCGCTCGAGAGCGCCCTGGTCGACACTGCGCAGCATGAGCCGTGGGTTACCGCCCGATTGCTTCCACAGTTCCGGATCCAGGTCCTCAAAAAGGGCCCGGGTTGGCCGATGCCAGCTGAAGAAGAGGTTGCCCGCCAGCTCAGGCAGGCGCGACAGGCTCGCAGGGATTACGGGGGTAACTTCGAGGAGCGAGTTTCTCATTAGTGTCCTGGAGCAGGTTCAGAAGGAGTCTAGCAGCCCCGGCTTGCCGTTCACCCAGGCGCGTTGGGCCCGCCGGGAGGCGTGTGCAGGCTTCAAAACGCTGGCGCATGCTAGATAACTAAACAATATTAGTTGACAGCTAGTACTAGTTAGTTAATAGTACTGGCCCATGGAAGATAGTCAGGCACGTAAGTTTCAAAAGGACCTCAACGCAGGGCTCGTTTCATTGGTCCTGCTCGCCGTCCTCGACCGCACGACCGAAGATCTCTACGGCTACGAAATCGCCAAGCGCCTGCAGCGGGCGAACGAAGGCGAGGCCCTCTTTAAGGAGGGCACTGTCTACCCCGTGCTGCGCGCGCTGGCGGCGGGCGGACTGCTGACCAGCCGCGTCGTGCCCTCTTACTCCGGCCCACCGCGACGTTACTACCGCATCACCGATGACGGGCGGGGCGTGCTTCGCCAGTGGAGTGACATCTGGCGCCAGACCCGTGGCTTTGTTGATCGATTTATTGAAGGAACCGAAGTATGAGCGCTCACGCTCCCCGCTCGATTGATGAGTACCTGAAGCAGCTGCGCACTGCGCTTGAGAGCCAGGACCCGGCGCTGATCCAGGACGCGTTGTATGACTCCGAGGAGTACCTGCGTGCCGAGGTTGCCGCGCATCCCCAGAAGTCCGAGAGCGACGTGCTCGAACTGATCGCCAGCACCTACGGCGCTCCGGAGGAAGTCGCCGCGGCCTATCGCGCCACGGACGCGCAGGTGAGCGCGGCGCTCAAGACGCCGCCGCGGCCAAGCGCGCGCACCGGCGCCGGGGCGCGATTCTTCGGCGTGTTCCTGGATCCGCGCGCCTATCTGTCGCTGTTCTACATGCTGCTTTCGCTTGCCACCGGCGTGGTGTACTTCACCTTCGCGGTCACCGGACTGTCCCTGTCAGCGGGTCTCGCCGTCCTGATTATTGGCGTGCCGTTCTTCCTCGCGTTCATCGGCGTGGCGCGGGTTATCTCGCAGGGTGAGGGGCGCCTACTCGAAGCCATCACCGGTGAACGCATGCCGCGCCGGCCGGTGCATCCGGGGCCGCCGGTGGCCTGGTGGACGCGCATCGTCAATATGCTGAAGGATGCGCGCACCTGGACCACGATCCTGTACCTGCTGCTCATGCTGCCCCTTGGAGTCACCTACTTCACGGTCGCGGTAACCGGGCTTGCCGTGGGTGCCGCCTTTGTAATGAGCCCCTTTGCCGCGCTCGGGGAGCACATCGGGTGGTTCGGCCCGGGCTGGGACGTGCACTTCGGGAATGACCTTCTCAACGACCACGCGGGCGCAAGCTCGGTCGTGCTCTTTGTCCTCGGGGTCCTTCTCCTCACGGTGCTCATGCACCTCGCGCGTGGTGTTGCGCGCTTGCACGTCCGATTTGCCAAGGCGCTGCTGGTCGAGCCCGGGGCCTGATTTTTTTGGGTTGCGGTTCGGGCTAGGATGCCCCCGTGATCAGTCCCGAAATGCGTAGCCAGATCGCAGCAGCGTGGCTTGCGGTGGTGTCGGCCGCGCTCGCCGCCGGTGCGCTCGCTGGGTCCACAGCTGCGTCGGGACCCGCACTCGCACGCGGCTGCCTGCCCACGGGCAACGGCTATCTGCGTGCCCGCATCCGCGGCGCACTGGACCTGGACCTCGACTGGCGCAATGCCGAGCTCGAGTGCCAGGGCGGCCTGCGCCCGGACGGCACCGGCCTGCGAATCAGCTTCGCCGGTCCGCAGCACCCTGACGGACGGCGCACGCGGCTGGTCTTTGGTGTCGAGACGGCGCGGGAAGGTCGCGAGGGCCACGAGCTGCCGACCAATCTCACGATCATATTCGAAGGCGAGGATCGGCTATTCGCCACCCGCGGAGATGACCATTGCACCGTGGACACACTCACGCAGGAGCGCCTCGGTGCTCTCGGCGGTCACGAGCGCTCTTACCGGGTGATCGCACGGGGATTCTGCGTGGCCCCGGCGAGCACGCTCGACAACAGCGCGCGGATCCTGGTGAGCCGGTTCGACTTTGCCGGTGCGGTAGTGTTTGTCGATGAAGCCCGTTAGGAAACTCGTCCTGAGCGCATGCCTCGCCGCGGCTGCGCTGGCGTGCAGCGCCCAGTCCGAGCCGATGCAGGACCTCACGACATTCCCGCGGGCGTCGCTGGCGATTGTCCATCGCGACGCGGCACACGGATCGCACACCTATCGCTTCGAGGTGTGGATTGCAGACACGCCGGCGCGCGCCGAGCAGGGGCTGATGTTCGTCAGCGATCTGCCGGAGAGCTCCGGGATGGTATTTCCGCTCACCCCGCCGCGCGTCGAGCGCATGTGGATGAAGAACACCTACATCGAACTCGACATGCTGTTCGTCAACGCCGCGGGGCGCATCAGCAAAATCGCCCCGCGCGCGCAGCCGCTAAAGCTGGATACCCTGAGTTCCGACGCGCCGGTGAGCGCGGTGGTGGAGCTGCGGGGCGGCGAGGCGGCCAAATTGGGCTTGAGTGTGGGCGACCTCGTGTCCTGGAGGGGCGCCGACCCGGGGCACTGATCTTCAGCGCACCGCTGGCGCTGACGGCTGATGGGCGTGCGAGCGGGGATGGCCCCGGTGTGACGCAGAGCGCCGATGCGTGATGGGTGCCTGGATCGGCGCCCCGTAGGCGCGCCGCCGCGAGTCTGCGTGCGGCGCGAATGAGCTCGGGCGGGTCTTACCGCTGGCCGGACCGCCGGTTTGGGTAGCAGCCGGAGCGGTGCACTGGCGCACGTCCGCGCAGACGGCTGCCTGCGACACCACGCCCCCAATCGCCGCGAGGCACAGGAAGGCGGAAAACCTGTTCATCTGGACCCTCTCTAAAAAGCCAGCACGGCTGTCCCACTCTAGCGCCCGCCCGGGCGGAGCCGGCGTGCACCGTTCGCAGCCGCAGCGCGTGACCGGTACGCCCCCACCCGGGCTGTAGTAAGTGCACCACTCAGGGTTGAACCGGGAACGGCTGGGCACACAGACCCACGGCGAAACCTCTCCACCCGTAGACCAGCGGGGTAAATCCCGCGTCGGGACGGAGGAGAGTCGGCTGTTGCTATTTTGCCAAAGGCCTTCCCCTCAGGCTGGAGGCCCAGTAATATCGCCCGTACCGTGAACCCGGGCCACGTTTGACAGCTCGGCGACGACCAGCGGGCATCCAGGGGGACGCTGGTTGAACACAGATTTATTGCGGAGGAATTCAATGACCCGATATAGCGGTATCGCGCGCTCAATACGCCGCGTGCTCGTAGTTGGTGCGGTAACAGTCGCCAGTGGCGTCGTTGCCGTGCACGCGCAAGAGCAGACACAGCCCTCGTCCGAGGAAACTCTGCAGACGGTGGTCGTCACCGGCTCCATGATCAAACGGGCCAACGCCGAAACCGCGGTGCCCATCACGATCCTCAAGGCGGACGCCCTCAAGGACCAAGGCATCACGAGCGTGGAGCAGGCGCTCGACCAGCTTACGACCAACAACCCGACGATAAACATCGCCCAAAGCGTAGGAACGTTCTCCGGTGGTGGGAGCTACGCCGACCTGCGTGGCCTTGGCCCGGGCCGCACTCTGGTGCTCCTGGATGGCCAACGGCTGGCCCCCAATGCCTTCAGTGGCAATGCGGTCGATATAAGCGGCATCCCGTTCTCGGCGATCGAGACCATCGAGGTGCTTCGGGAAGGCGCCGGGTACCTGTATGGCTCGGACGCCATCGGGGGCGTGATCAACTTCAAGACCAAGCATAATTTCCAGGGTCTCTCATTCTCAGCCTCCTACGACAAGCCGCAGCACCAAGGCGGCAGCTCGGACGAGTTGGAGGGCACCTTTGGGCACGGAGATCTGGTGAGCGACGGCTATAACTTCATGCTCAGCGTAGGTTACAGCAAGCAAGACGAGCTCCAGGCGAGCGCGCGGTCGTTTTCGGCCGAAGGCTTTGATCCGGCGCGGGGCGACAGCGCTACGAACAATCCGGGAACGTGGCCCGGGACTTATGTCGATGCAAACGGTAACTACTGGCAGCCCGGGTTTCCGGCCTGTGCGGGCAATCCGTACCTGACCACTTATTTCGGCAACTGCGCATACCGGTATTCCGCCGCGACGGATCTGATCCCGAACCACACTGAAACTTCCGCGTTGGCGTCCATCACCAAGTCGATGGGAGCCAACAACAGCCTGCAGCTGCAGTACCTCTGGGCCCAATCCGACGTGGTCGGTTGGGCCGGTCCGATGTTCTATGCCTTCGCGCTGGACCCGGCGAGCCCCTACTACCCCGGCAACGCCCAAGGCCCGAGCCTGGCTTCGCTGGTATGCGAGTTCCCCCCCTGCAGTGCCGGGCCGAGTGCCGCCCCCGGCGGAGTTGCGATCTGGAGCGACCCCCAGAACCAGCGCTACGCGGGCAACCTCAATACCGAGCAGAGGGCTTTGTTGACATTCAAGGGCACTAACGCCGGTTGGGACTACGCCACGTCTCTCAACTATAGCCAGAACAAAAACGACAACCGCAATGTCGGAGGCTATCCCAACGAGGCGGTGCTCGCGCCGGGTGGCGTCCTCAGCGATCTGATCAACCCCTTCTCTGAACCCCAGACCGCGGCCGCAAACGCTTTGATCAACTCATCCTACGTAAACGGCACCTACTCGGAAGGCGAGGAGAAGCGGTGGAGCGTCGATGGCCAGGGCAGCCATGAGTTGGGCGATGTTATTAGCGCGGGCAATCCGGCGGCGGTCGCGCTCGGCTTCCAGGTGGGAGGGGAGCACTTCGATTACGCCACCACCGCGTATAACACAATCGTGCAGGCCGCAACTGGGCTTGGAAACAGTGCAGTCGCAGGGAGTCGCAAGTTCCAGGCGGCCTTCCTCGAGTTGGACCTGCCGCTCAGCAAGAGTCTCGATCTCACCCTGGCGGATCGTCAGGACTGGTATAGCGATTTCGGTACGACCAACAACCCGAAGATCCAGGCGACGTGGCAGCCGGCCAGTTTCGTGAAATTCCGGGGGACCGCCTCCACCGGTTTCCGAGCGCCCTCGCTTTTCTCCTTGAACAATCCGCCTTCCCTGGCAGCCTCGACCGGCGGCAGCATGGGACAAGGAAACCCGAACTGCGCGGTCACTCCTCCCCTCGCGCCGTTTACTACACTAAGCTGCGGCACGCAGGGACTGGGGTTGTTCGGTGGAAACCCGAATCTGACGCCGGAGACGTCGGAGAACTTCGACTTCGGTGTGGTCCTCACGCCGGTCACCGACTTGGGAATTACGCTCGACTACTACAGAATCCTCATCAAGAACGACATTAGTGCCGTTCCGGCCCAGGCCATCTACAGCAACCCGAGCACGTTCGCGAACTATTACGTGTTGAACAATACCGGGGGACTGACTCCGTCGATCGACGAGGCCGCGAATTGCATCCCTTACACGCTAGCGACCTGTGGATACATCAAGGTGAACGCTGCGAATACGGGCAGGCTCACGACCGACGGGATCGACCTCAGCATCCAGTACGCGCAGCACACCTCGATTGGAACATTCCACGAGGACCTCGAAGGGACCGCGGTCACGCAGTTTCGGGAGCAGCAGTACACCGGCGGCCCCGTACTCAACCTGGTGGGCTGGTTCAACACACTTCCGCCGGCGTACCGGTGGCAACAGAACCTGAGAGTCAACTGGTCGAGCCCGCAGGACATGTGGAACGCCGGAGTGGGCAACCGCTACTGGTCGAGCTACATCGACCAATACACAGATATCAACGGCAATCAGCGGATAGTGGGCAGTTATTCGGTCTTTGATGCCTACGTCTCCGTCAAGCCGATGAAGCAAGTGACCGTGTTGTTTGGCGTGAAGAATCTGACCGACAAGAATCCGCCCTACACCAACGCAAACCAGGGGAACTTTGCGGCCGGTTACAATGCGTTTGTTGTCGATCCAACGCAGCGGAGCTTCTATCTCAATGCGAAGTTAGATATCTTCTAAATCCTTCAGGAAGGTCGATTGTTGATATCGGCCCCCTCACGGGGGCCGATTTTTTTTGAGCGCTGAACGCCGCCCGTATCAGGGCCGACGGTCGTTGCGGGACGCGTGGACTCTTTTGTCGCGGCTGTCGCGACGCGCTAGGATTCACTGACTCATGATCACCAAAGGCATCGTCCTCGCCGGCGGCTCCGGCACGCGGCTTTACCCGGTGACGCGGGCGGTGTCCAAGCAGCTGCTGCCGCTTTACGACAAGCCGCTCGTCTACTACCCGCTTGCCACCCTCATGCTGGCCGGGATCCACGACATCCTGCTGATTTCCACGCCCGAAGATGCGCCGCTGTTCCAGCGCCTGCTGGGCGATGGCTCGCAGTGGGGTATCCGGATGAGTTACGCGATCCAGAAGGAACCGCGCGGCATCGCTCAGGCGCTGGTGATCGCCGCCGACTTCATGCAGGGCGAGCCGGTGTGTCTGGTGCTCGGTGACAACCTGTTCTACGGACACGGGCTGCCGGAGCAGCTGCGCGCGGCGGCGGCACGTCCCGCGGGGGCCACCGTGTTCGCTTACTACGTGCGCAACCCCGAACGCTACGGCGTCGTGGAGTTCGACAACACCGGCAAGGCCGTGGGACTGGAAGAAAAGCCGGCGGCACCGCGCTCCCACTACGCCGTCACGGGCCTGTA